>JAUXAN010000067.1 GCA_030619885.1 bacterium | reverse complement strand
AAACCAGAAATGATAAAGGATCCCATACGGGTTCTCTACAGTAAAGGAGGTTATTGTGTCTACTCGACAGAAAATTTTTGTCCTTGCTTTCGTATTTCTCTGCTTGAATCTGGAAGCAGATGAGATAGTTCAAAGAATCTGTTTTTCTAAAGAAGAACTCTCTTTTAAAAAAGTTGGGAACTATGATGTTGTTATGCTCGAAGGGTGTGGTATTACAGATGCGGTTGGTGAACCGCAACTTCCAATTTGTCTGCTTCACATCGCCATCCCAGAAGGTTCTACTGTAAAAAGCGTCGAGGTTAAATCTTTTAAGACTGAAGCACTCGAAGGCGAATATAGACTATACCCATCGCAGCCTCCACGGATACTCTCTGCAAAAACCAAGTTTCCATTCATCAACCCGAACGAATCTATATACAAGTCAAATAGCGAATATCCTGAAAAATTGGTTGAAATAGGTGGATGCGGTTGTCTTGGTGGATATGAACTGGTTGAATTGTTATTGTATCCACTCCACTACATTCCAAAACAGGAGAAACTGATACTCTATACCGAGATAGAATTTGCACTGAGTTTTGATACGAAATTTTCTCCGAAGAAAAGAGAACACAAAGTCTATGAAAATCTGGTCAAGAGAATGGTCTTGAACCCGGAGGATGTTGAAGTGAAAACGTACACCAAGTTAGATGGTGGGTATGAATATGTCATCATTACCAATGATGCCCTTGAGGATTCTTTTCAAGTTCTCGCTGACTGGAAGACCCAAAAAGGCATCCCTGCTGTTGTGAGAACTACTTCATGGATATACTCTAACTTTACCGGAAGGGACAATCCAGAGCAAATAAGAAATTTCTTAAAAACAGCATATACCGATTCTGGACTGGTGTGGGTGCTTTTAGGTGGAGATGTGGATGTGGTGCCTGACAGGATTGGTTTTGCGATGGATTGTGAATACGGGATTCCAGGCGAGAATGATTTAAGGGCAGACCTCTACTACTCAGACCTCGATGGGACATGGGATGAGAATGGAAATAGTATCTTTGGAGAAGTAGAAGACAATGTAGACCTCTATCCAGATATTTTTGTAGGTCGTGCACCTGTGAATTCTGTATCAGAGGTAGATACCTTTGTTAACAAAGTCATAACATACGAGAAGAACCCTCCTGCTGATTATTGTTTGAAGATGCTTTTCTGTGCAGAGGTACTCTGGCGGAACCCTTATACCGATGCAGGTATTGGGAAGGATATGATAGACGATGAATCTGTTCCACCAAGATTTGACCCTATCAGAAAACTGTATGAATCATCAGGGAATGAGAATCCGGACACTGTCCTTGCAGCAATGAATTCAGGATACCATTTTATAAATCACGATGGTCATGGATGGATCAATCTGATAGGCGTTGGACCAAATTATTACATCTGGAATATAGATATAGATGGTTTAACAAACGGGACTAAAAACTCGATTATGTATTCTATCGGATGCTGGACAAATGCCTTCCATTATGACTGTATCGGAGAACATTTTGTCAGAAATCCAGCAGGTGGTGGGGTTGCCTACATTGGTAATACGAGTTATGGATGGGGTTCTCCTGGTAATCCTGGATATGGATATTCTGACATATTCGATGCCAAATTTTTCCATACACTTTTCTGCGAAGAACCAACCCAGATAGGAAAAGTTTTAGCAGAGTCCAAGGTATACTTCATAGGCAGGTCTCGTGAGGCGAATGTTTATAGATGGCATCAATACCAACTAAACCTTCTTGGCGACCCAGCAATGGAGGTCTGGACAGATGAACCAGAAACTTTAAATGTCGCTTACCCGGAGAGCCTCTGTGTCGGTACGAGCCTTTTCAGAGTTACGGTTTGTAATGGTTATACCCCTGTTGAAGGTGGATTGGTCTGCGTTATGAAAGGTTCCGAAGTTTATGAATACGGTTATACAGACTCTAAGGGTGAAGTAAATTTTACCATCTCCCCAGTTTCTCCGGGAAGTTTATCTGTAACTGTCACCGCCCACAATTTCATACCTTACGAGGGCACCGTCTTTGTCTCATCTGATGGTGCTTATGTAACTTACTTCGACCACATCATAGATGATGGAGAAGACGGTATTGTAAATCCAGGAGAGACGATTGCTATGCCTGTTCTTGTGAAGAATTTCGGAATAGCCCCAGCAGACAGCGTTACAGGTATGTTAAAAACTACAGACCCTTACACAGCCATAACCGATAGCACAGGGTATTTTGGTGATATTCTCCCTGACAGCACCGTATGGTCGGTTGATAGTTTCAAATTTTCTGTTGATGCTGCCTGCACGAACGGTCATACAATCCAATTTTCATTGGAGATAAAAGATACGGACAAAAATTTTGGACTGAACCGGGTAAATATCGTGGTTGGTACGCCGATTTTGAGATATCATAACTATGTAGTTGATGACTATGATGGAGATGGAGACCACATACCAGACCCGGGTGAAAATATCTATCTCCTTGTTATAGTTAAGAATGAGGGAATTAGTAGGGCGGAGAGTGTAACTGGGATTATCTCCGTATCGGATTCTTATATTACAATATCGGATAGCAGTACAAATTATGGAGACATCCTTTCGGGGATGTGTGAGGTAGGCTTGTATAGTTTAAGTATAGATCCATCCTGTCCATCCCCCCAATTCGATACACTCACCATTATGCTTACAACGGATGGAGATACATTCACTCAAAACTTCCTTTTAACCATAGGCCAATCCACCAATGTCTTTTTCGACGATATAGAACGGGGAGAAGGTGGCTGGACACATGGCGGAACAGGGAATCTCTGGCATATCACCTCACATGGATACCATTCAAGTTCTCATTCGTGGTATTGTGGAAATGATAATATATGGGAATACGATAACAATATGAACTCGTGGCTTACTACCCCTCAATTCATTGTAGGAGAAAATCCATACTTGAGTTTCTGGTATTGGTTCGACGCCACCACCTATGGGGTAGATGGCATTTACATTGAAACTGGGAGGGATACCATCTGGGAGACACTCGATTTCATAGGAAGCGGTGGGGCACTGGACAGTATCCTTTTTGGCAATGATTGGGTTGAAGGTGGCTACGCTCTCACCTCATATCCCTTAGGATGTACACTTCAGGTAAGATTTAGATTCGTATCCGATGCAACAGATGTAGCCGAAGGTTTTTATATAGATGATGTGAGGATTGGATGGCCATTCAAAAAAGGAGAACTTCACAATCTCAGTGTGATCATCAACGACTCTCTTGGTAATAATAATGGAAAGATAGACCCTGGAGAGAGTGTGGATATGATTGTCTCTCTTATTAACGATGGGGTGCAATCTACTGGCGAGGTGTATGGTATTCTTAGAACCGACGCAATTCGCATCAACATCTTATCAGATAGTTCTTATTGGGGTGAGATAGATGGAAGAACCATCTGTAACAACGCTACAAATCCTTTCTCACTAAAAGCGGATTCATACATTCCGGAAGGCTACACTGCAAGAATAACCCTTGAACTCTATGATTCAGGTGCATACTCCACCACCTCAGAATTCAACATAGAAGCCGAGCCTGGGGTAAGTATTGAAGCCAAGTTTTTCGAATCTATTTCTTTCAGATTATTCCAAAACTATCCCAACCCATTCAGTGAAGCCACGGTTATCGGTTGTCGGTTATCGGTTGTCGATAGTCAATATTCAACTAACGCCAAACACCAGCACGCAGTGCTTAAGATTTACGATGCTTCGGGTCGACTTGTCCGCACTTTACCGATCACCGATTACCGATCACCGATTACCAAAGTTGTATGGAATGGAAAGGATGAGACGGGAAAGGAAGTATCGAGTGGAGTCTATTTCTACCAACTCCAGACTGAAAATTATACTGAGACAAAAAAGATGATTCTTCTAAAATAATGCGAGCACAATGCAACTACCCATTACACAGAAAGTAGAGAAGGGGCATGCCTGTTCCCTGCCAGTTGAACGAGTTCTTTGGCGAATTTGTGGTTGCACCATTCTCTCTTTGTTTGTAATTCTGTCCAACGCTCGCAGTGAAGAAAAACTCACATTAACTTTAGCGAAAAAGATTACCCACCAAAAACTTTCCTGGCCAAAATCTGTTAGGTGCTCTCCTGATGGGAGGTATGTCTATGTGAATAATCTTGAAGGCAAAAATACGATGATTCTGGACGCTTCCACATATGAAATCCTCAAAATTATCGAGCATGAAGGTAAGCCTGTTGAGTGTGATTTCACTCAGAACGGGCGATATGTATGGATATCCTACCTCCGCCTGACAGGACACAGTGATAGAGAAAGGTCTGTAGTTGTGGTATATGATACCGAAGTGGGAAGGATAATAAAAAAAGTACAAGTTGGAATTATGCCGAAGATGGTTGCGACATCACCAGATGGACGGTATGTCTTCGTATCAAACTGGAGGAGTAATTCGGTTTCTGTCATATCTACATCGAGTTATGAAGTAGTCAAAGAGATAAAAGTAGGTATCATTCCAAGAGGAATCTGTTTCACACCCGATGCTCAATACTGCTATGTCGCCAATATGGGGGGATGGACAATTTCGGTCATAGATATGGAATCTCTGGAAGTCATTGAGACTATAACTGATGGTGTAGGAAACCGCCCCAGACATCTTGTCATTACCAGAGATGGAGAATACATTTACATAAGCAATCACGGTGATGGAAACATAAGAAGGCTGAATACATCTTCCGATGAGATAACTCATCATGCGAAAGTTGGGATTCAGCCGAGAACGATAGTTCTATCTTCAGATGATAAATATATCTTCTGTGTAAATTACAAATCGAACACGGTAAGCGTTGTAGATACTGAAAAGATGAAGCAAATCTATACAGTATCTACTGGGTTCAAACCCGTAGGAATTGACATATCGCCCGATGGAAGAAAACTCTGGGTTTCCAACTATGCTTCTGGTTCCATCTATGTCTATGATATAGATTACGGAGAGCCCCCACTTTCTATTGACAAATGAAACTGATATTTGTAAAATAAGTTGTAACTAAAAGGAAGTTCTGTGGCAAAGGATAGTGAAGAAGTGAGGAAGCTTTTAAAAGAGCTTCTCAAAAGTCAAAAATATGGTGATATTACATAGGAAGATTTTAAATATAAAATAGGACGGATTAGATATGATAAAGATTAACATAGCAAAATGGCTTGTTGTATTCGTTGTATTCGTTGCAATCGTGGAATTGATTTTATTCTTCAGCACAGGAAAAGTCTGGGCAAGTCCGAAGTTGCTCCAAAAATGAAAAAGATGGCTAAACAATTCGAAAAGGTTTATAAAATGCATCCTGATATTGGTATCCCTGCTACAATGGTGGTTTTTCCTTTTCGGTGTGATAAGAAGTTGACCAAAAAGAGAGTAAACTTTGCCGTTGGCGAGATATTAACCCATTACCTTATCGGAACAGGAAGACTCAATGCACAACTGGTCTATTGATGAAAAAAAATTTAAGAAAGAGAATCCAAAGGAATACAAACTTTGGCGACTAACGCAATTGATAAATTATGGATTAGATAAAGAAAAATTGAACGCTGAAGAAATAAGAAAAAACTGGGCAAATATAAAAGAAAGAATTGATCCATATAAAGCGAGGGCAATTGAGTATCTATTATGGGGAAAACTATACTCACTACCAAACAATTTGACTTTCTGGAACTTGTCAGTCAAGAACAGCAAATAACAGAGATTTTTTATCTCACTGGAGGCACAGCCTTGGCTGAGTTCTATCTTAAACATAGAATTTCAGAAGACCTGGATTTCTTTTCAGAAAAAAGCGAAGTTGACCCAAAGACAATTGAAATATTCTTAAAAAAGGAATCATCTTGCCTTAAAGTTAAGAAAATAAATAGGAATCAATTTTTAGGGCTTTTCAGTTATACACTAATTTATCAAGATGATGAAACATTAAAAGTCGATTTTAGTTATTACCCCTTTCCTCGGATAAAAAAAGGATTGAACTACAAAAAACTTGAAATCTCCAGTATTTATGATATTGCGGTTGATAAAATTCATACATTATTTATGAAGCCAAGAGCACGAGACTATATCGATTTGTATTTCATAATGAAAGAAAAAAAATACAGCTTAAAACAATTGATTTCAGATTCTAAAGCAAAGTTTGATTGGGATATTGACCCAATCACTTTAGCAAGCCAATTTTTAAGAGTTAAGGATTTAGTTGATGTCCCAAGAATACTCAAGCCATTTAAAAGGAAGGAAATGGAAAAATTTTTTCTAAAGCAATCTAAGGAATTAAAAAGGAAAATTTTTGAATAGCGAGTCCTTGACAATAGTAAATTTTATATATAATTTAAATGTAAAAATTTATGAGGTGTTGGATATGATAAAAATTAGTGCAGTAAACCCCGCACCAAAGACGAAAAAGATAAAGTCTTGGGGTCAGGTCTTCACAGAATGACCGAGAATTCGTGAATAAACAACATTTTTAACCTACAAGTTTAATGATTTTAAGACATTTTTAAATTCTCTGCTTACTTTTTCTAACCCTCGCAGATGAAACATCATATATCTTAGATTGTATTTCATATGTCCAAATGTTGGTTTAATAGTGTACATTCTCTTTTTGTATTTTTGTTTTCCTTCGTCTGTTTTTAACCTTTCCCTTACCTTGTCCCTCATTTCTTCTCTTTGTTCTCTATGTATCTCTCTTGCCTTTGCTTTGGTGCAATTTAGTTTCTCCCTACAGTCTATACAACCTCTCCCTCTATATATCTTTTGTTTCCTCTTCCTTTTCTTATCATCTCTTGTTTTGTGTAAATATAATTCTTTACCTTCTGGACATATGTATATATCTTTCTCTCTATCGTATTTATTTTTTTCTTCTTTTCTTTTTGATAAAAATCGTTGGTAGTAATGAGGTGTAATAAGAAAAATCCGGTTAGCCCTACTACTCCATATACCCCAAACCTATCTTCTCCACCTAATGGTGCATTTTTTATCAGTGCTGACCCTATAATGTTGTGTTGGAATGTTGTTACAAGCGGCATTACTACCTACACTATTCAGGTTTCCAAAGATAGTTCGTTTACCAATATAGTGGAAAAACAGAGCGGTCTAACAAATACTCATTATAGTGTAAGTGGGCTGGATACTGCTATCACCTATTACTGGCGGGTGAATGCTACAAATTCTTATGGCACCTCAGATTGGTCCAGAATAAGAAGTTTCTCTATCCCATTTTTTCATGTGGTAGTGGATACCATTTCAGTAGGAAATAACCCTCAAGATATTACTGCACTTCCAAATGGGGAGTATGTCTATGTGACAAACAAGGAGAGTAACAATGTCTTTGTCCTTCGCGCTTTCGAATGATACAACGGAATGGATGAGATGATATGTTAAAGTGTCATGCTTTACTTTTCTAATATGATATGTTACATTAGTAACAAAAGGAAGGAAAGCATGACTAGACCAAACTATTTACCATCGACCTATGATATTTTCATTGGCATTGATGTTGGCAA
>JAUXAN010000085.1 GCA_030619885.1 bacterium | reverse complement strand
AAAGAAATTTACCAAGCATATGTTGTTTGACGAGAAGATTGGAGGGACAGTTCATCTGGCAATCGGAAGGTCTATACCTGAATCGTTAGGGAAGAATCAATCGGCCATACATTGGGATATGCTCTGTGATATGAAAAAGGGCGGTGAAATTTACGCGGATGGCGAGCTGGTTTATAAAGATGGTAAGTTTTTAATATAGAGTATACGCCTTTTTTCTTGAATAATTAAGTGGTTAAATTTATATCTGAAGAAAATATTGAAAATTATAAAGATAGTGAATATCGGGCATTAGGTTTTTTCCTTCATCGAAAGTAGTTGCCATAAATTTTACCAAAAAAGAAGATATTTGAAATTTTTATCGTATATAAATAATCAAGGATGGACAACCAAAGCATTTGGACAATTTAGTCTTAAAAGTGCCAAACGATACTAAGAAATATCCGCAGTAGTGCGGATATTATGCTATTTAGGTAGGATAAACGCAGTATTACGTCTATTAATCGTTAGGCGAAATGGCCAATAAAGAAAAGAGGTGACTATCATGAAAATGCAGAATAAGATAGTGTTTTGTTTATTAGGAATGTTCATGTTGATAACCAGTATTGTATTTGCCCAAGATGGAGATGTAAAAGGGAGTAAAGACCATCCACTCATTTCGCGTTTTGCCGGTTCAACCATAGTATATTACGATGTGAAACAATTCGATGAATACATTCTTGCTCTGGGAAAAGTTGAGTGGGAACGGGATGAGGACTACAAGCGGGTTTTTAATTTGACAAAAAGTAAACAATTAGAGGGGAAGGTAACCCGGATTCAGTACGATGCTCCGAAAGATCGTTCAACGCTGGAGATTTATCGCAATTATGAATCCGCTCTGAAAAGAGCCGGTTTTGAAATTCTGTTTGCGGGAGCAAGAGAGGAATTAGGAGAGGATTTTGGTGAAGCAGCATACAATGCAATGACGAATGTTCGTGGTGATTATTTTTACTATTTACATAGTTACGTGGAACATCAGCGCTACATAGCTGCAAAACTTTCTCGTTCCGAGGGGGATGTCTATATATCTATATTCGTATCTATAAGTATGCACAAACGAAATCCAGTGATTCAGGCTGATTTTATTGAAGTTAAGCCTATGGAGGAAGGATTGGTAACAGTAAACGCGGATGCATTGGCAAAGGATATAGCCAGGACTGGACATGTAGCTATTTATGGTATCTACTTTGACACGGGTAAAGCAGATTTAAAGCCGGAGTCTGAGCCAGTTCTTAAAGAGATTGCTAAACTCCTTCAGCAGAATCCCAAGCTTAAATTGTATGTTGTAGGTCACACGGACAATGTCGGTGAGTTAACTTACAACATGAAACTTTCCCAAGCTCGTGCTGGTGCTGTGGTAAAAGAGCTTGTTTCTAAATACGGTGTGGATGCAAAACGGCTTAAGGCTCAGGGTGTTGGACCTTTGTCTCCTGTGGTTTCTAACAACACCGAAGAAGGTCGTGCAAAGAACCGACGAGTAGAATTAGTAGAACAATAATGTCCGAAAGGGATGCTTCGTGGGTACTTCGGCTAATAGATGGAAACTGGCTATAATATAGACCTTTATTCACAAATTGATATATTCTGTGAAATAATTATGAAGAATAAAATTT
>JAUXAN010000020.1 GCA_030619885.1 bacterium | reverse complement strand
AAAAAATAAGCGGGCATCACCCAAAAAAGTCTCATTGGATGTAGATAAAGCAATAAAGGCAATAAGAACTGGTAATGACTAAGGCAGTTTTGGATACTAATGTAGTGGTAAGCGGCACAATATCTCCAAGAGGAATTCCGTGTAAGATTCTAAAAGCATGGGAGAACAATAAATTTGCCCATATCACCTCCAGAAAAATTATAAAAGAAGTGACAAAGGTGTTGCATTATCCGAAGATACAAAAGACGTATCACTTAACCGAACCCGATATCAAGAATGTCCGTAATTCTCTCTTCTATGATACACAGGTGGTAGAAGGTACTTATAAGGTGAAGAAGATAAAAGAAGACCCTGCGGACAACAAGTTTCTTGAAGCTGCAATAGAAGGTAAGGCAGATTTCATAGTGACAGGAGACAAACATCTACTGAGATTGAAGGATTTTCAGGGAATTGAGATAGTATCGCCACAACTATTCCTGAATATCCTTGAGTCGAAACGATAGGTTGTAGGGATTAGCATGCCTGTTCCCTTTATTTCTCCTTTCCATACGGTCACAGACCCGTCCATTCCGCAGGATCCATATGGAAAGGATCCTGACGGGGAGAATATAGGAGAATATAAATATAGGGACGATAAATATAGGGACGGTTCATTCATTATTCATATTCTCTTTTTTGTATTATATAAGATATATTCTTCATGTTCGTTTTTATTTGAACGCTTTTTCACCTCTATATGATGAAAGTCATCTTCATAGTTAAACCCTGCTTGTCCTGACATAATTTTATTTTAATCCTTTTTTATTTTTTGTCAAGCTTTTACCACCTCTTAATTTCAATTGTTTTTGCTTTGACTTTCAGATAATTACAAATTTGAATAATGAATGAACCTTCTCTCTCACAAAAACGGCATTTTGGTGCAAAAATTTTTTTATAGAGGTGTCGTTGTGTTATAGGAGTGCATTTTTTACAGAGCCTTTAATATGTGCTATATGATGTTGTACCACTTTCATATTTTTCTGAATAGTGCGTAATAGAAAACTTCGTTATTTACATTGTATTGTATATTTCTATTCTATAGGATCACCAAAGTATCCTGATTCTTGATTTTCTTTCCAAGTATCAAATGTAATAGGTTGATAGTTTTTGGCTGCTAATTCAATTACTTTGTGTATTACTTGAACCACAGGTCTCTTTGCCTTGCCATCAGCATCAAATTCCTCTTTGGGATGGGATATAATGAACCCAAACAATCTATCCAGCAGCTTGGGTTTTGGCAGTTCATAACCGAGCTTTGCTTTGAAAAATTTACTTAGTTGGTCACCACCGTTCCGATCAAAACAAGATTCACAAGTCGCTATTTCTGTATCTTGAAATGTATATCTACCCTCACTGAGTTCTGTCATTGCCCGAGCAATTTCATCATGACTAAAATTACCAAATTCAATATTTTTCTTCCAAACATGAATATATTCATCTTTAGTAACCCTGCGTTTTGGATCATACTTGGATGTCGCTTGGAGAAGTTTTTCTTTAATTTTAGTCACACGCCCCTCACTATCCAGAACAACAAAAACAATAGTTTGCCTATAGTGATAATCGTCAATAAATTTCTCTAAAGCGCCACACCTATCTATATTTTTTTTACCCGTAAAACTTCCAACACCTTGAATGTTTACAACTTCAATACCTAATTGTAGAAAAGGATATCCAAAGAATTCCTTGGCAAGACGAGGGAATTGCTCAGCCTCTCCATCACCTTCGACCACAAGGATTAATTTCGGTCTTGGATTAAGATTGTATTGGTTTGTGAGAAATTCCAGATACTGCAACTCGTTTTGTGTAACACCCTTTCCATAAAACTTATCTTTCCCCCAATTTGGCGATTCATCTGGTGGATTTAATTTATCACCTGTTAATTCTTCATAGAACAAACGCAACATCTGTTCCATTGAATATAGAGTTTGAGCAAGCAAGGCCTTGCCCTTCAGTTTTTTCTTCTGTTCCATAGAAACAAAGCTGATAAGCCCATACCATCGCACCAAAGGATCAGCAAACCTTGCGTTTGAGGCCACCGATTCGTGCAGTCTTTTTATCTCATCAATACTCATGTCAACATCATCAAGCATGACTTTAGCATCCCAGTTACGGCAATACTCATCCCAATCCCAGTTATAATAATAGCCAGGAATTGGAAATTGGATTGACCTACGATCTGATTGGGTTTTTGGGAAATATCGGTTTGATACGATTTGGCAAACAGGTACAGCAGTTTCTCCCCTGATTCCATTTTTCTGATGGATAGAGATTACCGTTTTCGCCCAATCTGAAATTTCGCTTGATATTTTATCAATGTCTTCCTTGCTATAGGAGGCCCACCACTCCGCCCCAAGTTCCCATTTGGTTAATTGAACCAAGTTGTAAAGAGTGTAGCATTGAAAAATAGAATAGAAATTTTCTATTTGTTGTCTATGTCTTTTTTTATCCCTGAATGTTTCCCATGGTTGAAAGGGGCGAGAGGATGGTTCCCATAAAAGTCCTTCCTCAAACCAATTCTTAGCATATTCCTTTTCAAACCAGAAATCTGCATACCTTTCTTTTATATCTCCAGACCACTTTTCTCCATCTTTTAACACTCCCAAATGTCTATATCGTTTACCATTATCAGTATATTCTATTTTAATCTTGATTTTAGGGTACCGAACCCGTGCAATAGGATAAAAAATTCTTAACTTTTCAAATTGCTCCAACTGTTTTCTTGAGGTTCGTACACCCCGATCTTTGCAATGTGAAATAAATCGATCTGTTGAAAGAAATGGACAGGTTATAAAGAACTCATTTTCTATTATGTACTTCAAATTTGGCATTTTATTCATGGAGTATTTCAATCTTTAGCACTTTCAATAATTTTAACTTCATTGGTAAGTCCATAAAGCTCATAGATCTTTTGGTCAATAATTCCATCGGATTTATCAATTTCACCTTTCATCTTACGCCAGCGGTCCGTGTTGGGAGTAGTTTTTTCAAGTTTTTTATTCAACTCGAGCATTTTACCCACTAATGTCACCAAATCATCGTGCATCCGCTTTCCTTTAGGATTTGAAAAATCAATCTTGCGGATAGGAAGTTGCTTCAAATATTCGCCTTTAATTTGGACACCCAAATATTTGCTTTTGTAGTAATAATTCAAAAGACTTGAATTTAGAAGTGCTAACATAAATTTCAAGTTATATTTTTTATCCTTGGGGATAATAATTGTTGTATTGATCAAGGTATACCATTGCTCATCATCATAAGCAGCAACTAACTTTTTCCCTATTTTTTGCATAATGATTTTGGGAGTAGTTAAAAATATTTGTTCGTTTCTCGCCCGCTCTAGTTTTTCTCTATCATAAAGGATATACAATTCACTATGTATGATTTTATACCTTTTAACATTTGCTCCATCAATTACCTTTTTATATCTATGATCGATCTTTCTGTTCACAATAAATTTATCTGTGGCATTGCCAGGATTAATTCCATTCCAAGTATATGCAATTTGTATTAAAGGTACCGTGCCTATTTCTATCTTCCTTAATAAACTCGAAGTATTTTCATCTAATTTTAGTTGAAAAGCGTTGTCAAGTGTTGTATAGAAAGCGTATTGGATAATTTCTTTTGGGTTTGTGTCAGAAGTATCTTTCATAATCATAATTTTGTTTTTTCTCCTATTACCTTGCTTATCCTCTCGCTGTAAAATTATGATTATGGTTTCGACAATGGCTTCCTCAAATACTTTGCTTTGAAAATTAACAATATCTTTTATCTTGCAAACTTCCAATATTAATTTTCTAAGTTTCGCATACGAAGAATGAGTTAAAAAAGTGTTAGGTATGATAAAACCTAAATAGCCGTGATTATTTAGAATTGATACTCCTTTCTCTATAAACAAGCCGAAAGTATTTATTCTGTTATGGGCAGTAGTATAATTTTTAAAAGCGAACCTTTTTTCATTTTCTTCCATTTTTCTTACATCAACATACGGTGGATTTCCTATGACAATATCGAATCCGCCTTTGGTGAATATTTCTGGGAATTCTTGTTACCAATTAAAAGGACGTTTGGCTTCCCAGTCTTTTCCGAAATATTTCAATAATTCCTCTTTAGAACCCGATATTAAAGAATTACCCTGGCGGATATTTTTTAACATCGGTAGTTGCTCTCTCATTTCAAGCGTCTTCAAAAGTAAATTTAATTGAGCAATTTCTACTGCCTGTTTGTCCAAATCAACACCATAGATATTTCTTTCCAAAATTTCTTTTCTGCGGAATATATCGAAATCCGGTTTTCCTTTTTGACTTCGCTTTTCTGCCAAATAGTCATCCATTTCTTCAAATGCTCTAATTGAAAAAGAGCCACTACCACAAGCTGGATCAAGTATTTTCAAATTCATACAATCTTTATAGGACTTTTCTTTTAAAAAAGCGCCTATAGTATTTTTGACTATATAATCAACAATATATTTCGGTGTATAGTATATACCATGTTCCTTCCTGTGTTGATGTTTTTCTCTCAAAGTTGCCCTTTTCGGGGTTTTTTTAAGTATATGACCTAAATACTGTTTATAATTGAGCCCAAAACATCGGCATCAATTGCCGAGAAATCATAACGAATTGATTTATCTTCTGTCTCGTATAGTCCTTCAATTATTTCAATATATACTTCATCGTCGATTCTCAGATCTTCTGATATGTGTAGTTCAAAAATTTTACTATTATATCCTTTATCGAAATCTCGAAAAATCTTTTTTAAAGTTTCTTGAAACCTACCCTTACTTCTCTGCTGCCATTCTCTGACATTTGAAATAAGTGTGGGTGACTCAATTTGTCTATCTTCGCAGGTTCTAATAAAAATCAGTCGATCAAGAATGCGTTGGATACATTCATCCATTTCTTCTTCAGTCAGATTGTTAATCCTTGGATATTTTCTGATTGAGTTAGCAAGTTTTTTTCGCCAAACCATTAAATCATTGAGGAGTTTTTTATCTACGGGAATTTTCTTTTTCTTCTTACCCCATTTTGTGGCTTCTTTATCCATCTCATTATCAAGAAAGGCATCTTTGGATAATAACTTAAGCTGGCCTATCCTTGATAGATACTCCCCCCAGTCTATTTCAAAGAAGAGATTTTCCTGTGATGTCTTCCCGAGCCACTCGGCATTAAACACCTTAATTTTTTCAAAATCTGAGAGAACTGCCCAGATTACGCCCTTATGCCAGGCATAGTCTATCGCTTGCTCGACCCAGCGGGGATCATCCAGATTTACCTTTAATGCCTTTGTTTCCAAAAAGAACTTTGGAATACCGTCAATACGAAAGGCAAAGTCAACCTTGCCTCTGGATGCAGGTGCCTCAGCAGTTACTTCTTTTCGGTCATAAACATCCCAGCCGAGTGCTTCAAATAACGGCAGGATAAAGTCTTTGCGAGTATTCGATTCATCATATTTCTTTAAATCACCAGATTCTTTTACCTCTATGTATTTCTCAACGAGTTGTTTAATTCTATCTTCTGTTTTACTCATATGTAAATGGTGTCAGTTCTGCCCAAGTTCTCACATTTCATATGCTTTAATATTATATCAATAAAAATAGCATTTTGTCAAGGGAGAAATCTTGCCCCAAGTTTTTCAATGCTAATACGCAAATAGTTGAACATGACCCCTAATTCTTATCCAAATTTTTGTGTAAAAATTCGTGATCCCTGGGTAGATTATTCGATCCTCTTTTTCTGGGTCAAGTGAACACTCAAAAATGGTATTCTTTTCGCAGTCTTCATACACTTTATAGTTCAAGTCGAATCCAGAAACCTGACATCTATTTTCTTCCCGGCAATATAGATTAAGTTTTGTCAAGTTCGAAAATAAAAGTTCACTGTGCAATTTCATAGACAATGAACCTCTCATTCCTATAAACAATTGTAAAATTCAATGTGTCCCTTTCTCTAAACATAACCAAGAATGTCTTACGATCATTCCTTGTCACTTCATTTGTTAGATTGACAAAATCTGTCTCAGTGAGATTTTTGAAGCTCTCTTCAAGAGGGTATCCTTTTCTAAAACCCATCTTTTTCATTCGTCTAAACCACTCATCTCCAAAACCAGGATTAAAGTTCATTAAAGTGCCATCTTTCCAGTCACCATAGATTGTTCTGTCCGATTCAACCCTAAAACCTTCAATGGTAGGTGGTACAATGAACACATCTTCAGGATTTGTGTTTTGTTTTGCCCACCTCTGTACATCCAGCCATTTTCCTTCTTGAGCATTATCTATGGAGAAACTACCTCTCTTCAGGTAAGCACCGCTGCTCAAAACAAGCACAATTATGACTAAAGCCAAAACAAAGTACTTTGGCAAGAGCTCTCGCCGATATACAAAACGATAGAATATCAAAAACACGCCCAGAGCAAGAAAGGCTACATACGCATATTTCCATCCTGTTGCACCATAGAAAATACCAATCGAGACGAAGGTGACCACTAACTTGTCAAATATACTCTCTCTGGATCGGATTTCAGTAAAAAAGTAGTTAGCAAAATAAATCATAGCCAAGTACACAAGAAATTGCACGCTTCTAAGGAAGTCAAATAGAAGCACAATGGATAAAGGTACAAATTCTGAGAAGATTATGCCAACTATGCACATTGCAAAGATTGTGACTGTAAAAGTAACAACACTACGATGATAATTGGGCTTTGGTCTATGTTTCCAACTAATAAAAAACAGATATATAAGCAGTCCAAATTGAAAGAAGGCATCCTTACTCCAGGAGAAAGGGAACTTATGGTGAGCAGATCTCAATCTTAGTAACTCTATCCATCGGGGATCGGCATAAAGCAAGTTCAAGGAAGCAGGAGAGTGTAACACCTTCCAAATGAGTATCGGACTTGCCGAGACTATGAGAACAGTAATACATAGTAAAAATTTTCTTATGCCTATATATCTTAAGTTGACAATAGAAGATGCAAAGATGATCGCAATCACATAAATTGTAGTCAGTGGATGAACAAGAAATCCAATCCCCTGGAGTAAAAATGAGAGCAAGTATCTTTCCTTAAAAAAGAAATATATGGAAAAGAGAAGAATTGGGAGAACCGCAACTCTTGTCAAGAAAATTCTATCCAGAGTAGATGCACCAGCAAACGCTCCCTTAGCGAATAGAAGAAAGAACAAGGAAAGGAATGCGACCTCCCCCTTTCTGAAAAGAGTTATAGCAATTAGATATACCCCAAGAAAGGTCATATAGATAGATATGAAGTAACTGAAAAAAAACACTGTAGGGACATCAACATCAAGGTACTTGTTTAGCAAACCTAACGCGTTCCAAAGGTAAGTGTAGTAGTATGACCTTTGTGCCAGGAGATAGTCGTTAGGGTACAAATCATTGCTGACAAACGATTTAAGAAAGGGAATTGTTATGGATTGGTCACTTATTCCATAACGATATTGATTTATACTCAATGTTGATGCTATTGCAAAAACCAAAATGACAAGAGCAACAATAAATCCAAATTTCCTATGCGACATAGAAGGCAACTCCGCGACCTATACTCTATTAGAATAAGACCATCTTGTCAACTTGAAATATTACTTGGTAATGTGGATTGAATTCGTGCTTCCCGGTGGGTTATTCAATTTTCTTTTTCAATTCATCGAGTTTTTTCAATGCCTCAACAGGGGTGAGGTTGTTTATGTCGATTTCTCTCAGTTTTTTTAATATCGGGTGCTCCTCGACGAAGATATTCAATTGATTTACACCCTCGATTTTGGGTGCATGTCTACCCCTCGCTATTTTGGGAATGTGTCCTGTGATGTATTCGTCAGACTCTAAATTCTTTAAAACCTCCTTTGCCCTCTCTATCACAGAGGATGGCAGACCTGCAAGTCTTGCAACCTGCACACCGTAACTCCTGTCAGCACTACCTGGTAAGACCTTCCTCAAAAATATGACCCTCTCCCCCACCTCTTTACACGCTACATTGTAGTTCTTCACCCCAGGCAGGACACTTTCTAAATCCGTAAGTTGATGATAGTGGGTCGCAAACAGGGTCTTCGCCTGAACCTTCGGGTTATTGTGTAAATACTCCACAACCGCCCATGCGATAGATAACCCATCGAAGGTCGCTGTGCCTCTTCCTATCTCGTCCAATAGAATCAGACTTTTATCCGTAGCATTGTTCAATATATTCGCAGTTTCGTTCATCTCCGCCAAAAAAGTAGATACACCCCGTGACAAATCATCAGAGGCGCCAATTCTCGTGAATATTTTATCCACCACTCCAATCTGCGCCCTCTCTGCTGGAACCCAACAGCCGATTTGTGCCAGCACCACAATTAAAGCAACCTGTCTCAAATAGGTAGATTTTCCAGCCATATTGGGACCTGTAATTATCAATATCCGGTTTTCTTTCCTCCCAAGTTCAACATCGTTTGGAACGAAAGATTCATCGATGAGCAATTTTTCAACAACCGGATGCTTCCCTGCTACAATCCTGATTCTATCTTCATCGTCCACTTCTGGTTTCGTATAATTATTCTCATAACCCACAGTAGCGAGAGAACTGATACAGTCGAGAGCGGATATGGAGGCTGCAGAATTTTGAATCTCCGATGTATTCTTCGCAACCCGCTCCCTCAGTTTTTGAAAAACCTCATATTCTATCTCTCTCAGTCTCTCCTCAGCACCAAGAACCTTCTGCTCATATTCTTTCAACTCCTCAGTTATAAATCTCTCGGCATTAACCAGCGTCTGTTTCCTTATATAATCTTTAGGAACTAACTTTAGATTTGGTTTTGTAACTTCGATGTAGTATCCGAATACCGTATTGTAACCAACCTTCAGAGAGGAGATACCCGTTTTTTCTCTTTCTCTTTTTTGAATACTGGCTATGAAATTTTTCCCCTTGCCCGATATCTCTCTCAGTTCATCTATCCTGGGATCAAAACCAGCCTTGATGATACCGCCCTCCTTGAATTGGACAGGCGGAGATTCGACTATGGAGGATTCTATTAAATCGACGAGTTCAGAAAAATCACCGATATTTGAATATATCTCTTTCAAGAGTTCGGAAGAACAGTCTTCTATGATTTTTTTCAACTCAGGGAATATTTTTAGTGAATCTTTAAGACTGACTAAATCCCTCGGAGTGCCTTTTTTAAGTGCAAGCCTTGAGACTGTTCTCTCAATATCGGAGATGTTTTTTAACTTATCTCGGACACTCTTTCGCAGAGTAGAATTCTCAGTCAGTACAGAGACCGCATTCTGTCTCTTCTTTATCTCACCAATGTGTAAAAGTGGTAGGAGTATCCACTTCTTCAACCTCCTTGCTCCCATAGATGTATTAGTGCGGTCGAGGATAGAAAACAGTGTGCCTTCTTTCTCTTCTTCTCTAATTCTTTCTATCAGTTCCAGGTTCTTCTTTGTGGTGGAGTCGATCAACATAAATTCATTCACAGAATATGGTGTAAGTTTGCTTATATTAGCAAGAGTGCGTTTCTGTGTCTCTTCAAGGTATGAAAATACAGCACCTGAAGCAGCCACCCCAAGTCTTAAATCTTCGCATCCAAACCCTTCTAACGATGCTACCTTGAAATGCGATTTTAACTTTTCGTATGCAAAAGAAAAATCGAACAGATAATCTTCTAACTTCGTGACAGTTCCATTTAGTTTGTATGAGAAACTCTCTGGCACAAGTATCTCTTTCGGTTCTATTCTCTTTATCTCCTCGTTTAATGCTTCTCTGTCCAATTCTGTAAGATAGAATTCTCCTGTTGATACATCACAGTAGACGAATCCACATCTATTTCCATCTGTTGAGATAGCAGACAGGTAGTTGTTGTCCCTGTCGTTCAGCAATGTGGGTCTTGAGATGGTGCCAGGAGTTATCACTTCCACAACCTCTCTTTTCACTATGGCTTTGGCCAATTTTGGGTCTTCCACCTGTTCACATATCGCTACCTTGTAACCTGCTTTCACCAACTTCGCAATGTAGTTTTCAGATGCCTTCTCTGGAAAGCCTGCGAGTGGAATCCTCCCATGCTTACCCCACGGTCGGGATGTGAGAACAAGGTTCAGCACTCTGCTCGTAGTAGTGGCATCTTCATAAAAGGTCTCATAAAAATCTCCAAGCCTGAAAAGAAGCAGAGCGTCCTTATATTTCTCTTTTATTCTATGATACTGTTTCAAAAGTGGGGTCAGTCTCTGCATCTTTTCCTCAGGATATAAATATTTTTGAAGCCCTTGTCTTTCAAGTCCAGAAATGCTTTTTGGGCTTCTTCTTCACTTTCAAAATATCCTGCCCTTATGTAGTAGGTATTTTTTTTCTTTGCGATAACGACCTTATATCCGAGTTCCTTAATTTTCCTCCCGAGTCTTTCGGCATTTTTCTTTCTTTTGTAAGACTTGATCTGAACCGCGTATTTATAACTTGGAGGAGGCAATTCTTCTTCAGCAAGTTTTGCATAGTCCGAGTTGGGATATTTTCTAATTATCTTTCGAAAATTGGCGTTTGCTTTTTTTGACTCTCCGATAGCCCTGCAAGAGGTTGATAAATGGTACGTTGCCTCAGGAAGTAGGTCAGAGTTTTTATAACAGCCTATCAGTTCTTCAAACCTCACCACTGCGTTCTTGAATTCCCCTTTGGCGTAGTGATACTTTGCCACCCGAAGAAGCGCATCGTCTGCAACCTGACTGTTATAATATTTAATATAAATTTTCATAAATGCAAAGAACGCCTTCTCCCCATCTTTTTCCAATGTCGCAAGGTAGTAGAGTGCATTTGGAATTAGGGTATCATCTTTGTTTGTGGTTATAAAATCTTTGAAACAACCTTCTGCTTCTTCAAATTTGTGGTCATTATACAACTCGACGCCCTTTCTGTAACTTTTGGGGACATCTAAAAACAGGAGTATAATTAGCAGCAAAAATTTCACAAAGATAATCTTAAATTAAATACAAAAAAATGTCAACCATCAAAACCATGAAAAACACGGAGAAAATAGGACGCAGATTTACACAGATAACCGCAGATTAAAGTAGGAACAGGCATGCCTGTTTCCTACAACTCATACAGGTGCTATGACACCGTGTGCATGTAAATGATGTTGGGTCTGATTCTCCTATCTGTTGCTCATTTTCCTTTGTGTAAGCCGATCCCTTGAATAAGATTTATTTCACCTTGCTTTTTCCATTTTCTCATCCATCTCTTCGTGAATTGTTTTTTAATATCTTTTTTCATACCACCTCTTGTCATTCCTTCTTCCAGCGATATAATTCTTTCTTTGATTCCAAGCAGGCAGGCAGCAATGATAGCTCCTCCATCTCCTGTACATAAAATAAGATTGCTGTAATCTTTTTCCATCATAAGGGCAATGGATTCTATCTCACCCATATGTAACTCTGGACCAGTATCCCTATTAATTGTTGAATAAACGACATTGTAAGCTTTCTCTGCATCCATATCTAATATTTTAATTTTTCCTGATTTATATTCACCTTTGAGGTCTATTGAAATTTGGTTGCCTATACTGTTTCTATAAAAACAAACTTCGTTTGCTACTGTGCTGGAAACGAATACATCGAATCTGTCCATAAATGCTTTCCACGAACCTATCTTAAAGAGGTAGATAATCACATCTGCATCAAGTAATAGGCACTTTAATACTGTAGTCTTCATCGGTGTAAAATCCTTCTTTCAGGAAAACCGTATCAAGATTAGCGAGGTTAATCATTAGATATTCTGCTGCCTTTGCTCTTGATAGAAATCCTTCAGAAACTGCTTTAAAAACCATTGGAACAAAATGATTTGAAAGATGAGGAGACTCCCAGGAAATTTGAGAACGAATTTCGCGATCTTGTGCTTTTAGAATGTCCGATTGAAGAAGTTCCTCTGCGTCAATTCTTTTTATCCAACCTAAATTCACAATCCTCCAGACAAGTGCAGCGGTTGACACACCTAAATCATTTGCTCCCATTACGAGGTTTAATACCGTTAATTCTTTTTTTGTTCTAAATCGGTTAAAAAATTTCTGAACTACATCAGTTGGTAAAAGTAGACCGGATGCAAAAGCATTCGCCCACTTTTCTATGTTCGTCGTATCATTTAACCCACAGGAAGAATCACTCTTCGAGGGATAGATAATATGAAAGAATTCATGTGCAATGTCAAAATTTCTTCGCCACGGAGCCTCATTAGAATTTATACATATTGCAGAAATGTCATTTGAAGAGATTGTAGCAGCAGAGGTCCCTCCTGGAAGTTTTAAATAGAAAACTGGAATATTCCTGTCCTTTTCAAGAGTATAAGAAAGGGAGAGCGCTGGTCTTTTACCAAGCCCAAGAAGTTTGGCACACTCTTCCCCAAGTTCTGCTGCTGATTCATAAGAAAGATGTTTTTTTACAATCAGCGGTAGTGAGGGACGACGCTCTTTCATTCCAAATTTTTCTTCTAAAGAAAGATATCGTTCAAGAAGAGTTTTGAGCGTCTGTTCTATTATTGGCAATTTTTTTGTCTCTTTTGACTTTCTCCAGCTTATGCTGAAGGAATATCTGGCAGGTGATGGTGAGAGAAAGAAACTAATATCACGTGCGTAAATATCAGCAAGTCTAGCAAGTTCCATTGCTTTGACAGACCTCTTACCACCCTCTATCTTTGCAAGTGTCTGATAATTTCTAAATCCTGCCTTTTTAGCCGCCTCTTTAAGAGTCATCTCTATACTTCTCCTTGTTTCTCTTAGCCGTTTACCTATACCCTCTCTTTTCTTCATTTTTCCTCCTTTTTGTAAAATATATAATGAAACAGAGAATTTGTCAACAAAAAAATAACAAAATAGGGAATTTTTTCAGTTATTCACTTATTCGAATAAGAAGGAATTTGGGGTCATTCCTCGCTCCGTTCGAAAAGGCTCGCAATAACAAGTTCGCTCAAGTCGTTGCAAGGGACAAAGTCCCAAAGTAATCTCATTAGCAGCCTTGCTCTACAATCTCTGTGTTAATCTGTCTATACGGATCCTGAGATGTTCTCTGTAGTTGCGATTTTTTACTTGACAACTCGGCTGTTTTTTTTATCTTCAATTCAATGGAAACCCTCGGCGTAATACCTGCAAGATATGCTTCAACCAGACTGCCTGCAAAGCCACTTTTAGACATAAACGGCAAGCCGATGATTCAATGGGTATGGGAAAGCGCGAAAGCATCTTCTCTTGAGAAGGTTGTTGTGGCAACAGATGACGAACGAATATACGAAGTTGTCAAGAAATTTGGCCAAGTCGTTATGACTTCAGACCATTCTTCTGGCACCGATAGGGTAGCAGAAGTTGTGAAAAAATTCGATACCGAAATCGTCTTGGACATACAGGGAGATGAACCTTTACTTAAACCCGAATCGATAGACAGTTTAATTGAGACGATGATACAGGACAGAGAGATTAAAATAGCGACATTAATCAGTGAATGTAAGAACAGAGAAGAACTCGCCGACCCCAATATTGCGAAGGTGGTGATTAATAGATCTGGCTTCGCACTATACTTTTCAAGGGCAATTATACCCTACTTTAAAAAAGATAATGGGGTCTATTATAGACATATAGGTGTATATGGTTTCAAAAGAGATGCGCTGTTTGAATTTATCAATCTCCCACCATCAAAATTAGAGTTAGCAGAAGAACTGGAGCAGTTGAGAGCGATTGAGAATGGGTATAAAATAAAGACGGTCTTAACACCCCATCATACTCTTGGAGTTGATACAGAAGAACATTTGGAAAGGGTGAGAAAAATCCTTAAACAAAACTGTGATTCAGAGAGTAGAAACTGATTTACACAGATGAACCCCGTAAGATGTTTACTATCTAACGGGGTGAACACAGATTATAAACATAGTGGTAAAGATTTTAATAGACAATTATGAACACAGATTGTTAAAAAATTTAATCAGTGAATATCTGTCCATTCCATACGGTCGCAGACCCGTATGGGATGCTGCGCAACGGATCATGAGATGGCAATCAGTGTCTGAATTGAAGTAGACAAAAAGATGAAAAAAGGTAGATATATCATCATTGCGGGCGGAGTAATAAGCGGCGTTGGGAAGGGGTTCGCCACAGCATCTATAGGTAAGATACTCCAGCAATATGGATATACTGCAACTGCGGTCAAGATAGATCCATATATAAATTTCGATGCCGGAACTTTGAGACCAACTGAACACGGTGAGGTGTGGGTAACAGACGACGGTGGGGAGATAGACCAGGACCTTGGTAGTTACGAGAGGTTTTTAGGAATAGATATACCAAAGAAGAATAACATCACTACAGGACAAATTTATAAAGCGATAATTGATAGAGAGAGGAAAGGTGAATATCTTGGTGAAACGGTTCAATTCATTCCACACATTCCGAATGAGATAAAAAGAAGAATAAAAGAAGCAGGTAAGGGTTACGATTTCGTTTTGGTGGAAATAGGAGGAACTGTTGGTGATTATGAAAATATACCGTATCTCTTCGCATGTAAGAGCCTTGAAATGGAGGTTGGAAGAAAAAATATCATATATGTTCTTTTGACCTATCTACCCATTCCATATCATATACATGAGATGAAGACGAAACCAACACAACAGGCTATTAAACAACTCTCTGAAAATGGTATATTTCCTGACTTCATCCTCTGCAGGGCGAGCCGACCTCTCGACAGAGTGAGAAAGAAGAAGATTGAAACATACGCAAATATAGATGCAGAACATGTCATCTCAGCACCTGACATTAAGATGTTCGACTCCATCCCATTGAATTTCGAACGGGAAAATCTTGGCAAGAAGGTTCTCGCAAAATTTGGGCTCAAGCCTAAGAAAGAACCAGACTGGTCGCAATGGAGAGAACTTATAAAAAGAGCAGAACATCCCGTAAGAAATTTGAAGGTTGCGATGATTGGTAAGTATGTGGATATAGGTGACTATAACCTCGCAGATTCTTACATATCTATAAATCATGCACTATCCCACGCAGGTGCTGCACATTCTTGCAGTGTAGATATATCCTGGATAGACTCAAAGAAGATAGAAGATGGCGAGTTTCAACTAAATGATTTGAGCAGTTATGATGGGGTCGTCATCCCCGGTGGGTTTGGAGTCACAGGGGCGGAAGGGAAGATCAGTGCTATAAAATTTGCGAGAGAAAATAATATCCCCTTTCTTGGACTCTGTTTTGGTTTGCAGTGTGCAGTAATCGAGTTTGCAAGAAATGTGTGCGGACTCGAAGGAGCTAATTCAAGTGAGGTAGACCCACACACAAAACATCCTGTCATAGACATCATCCCAACACAGAAAATGTTAATCGAAGAGAGCAGATACGGTGGAACTATGAGGCTTGGTGTTTATGCGGCGATTTTGAAAGAGGGGAGCAAGGTATTAGACCTCTACATAGAGACAAAGAGAATAGTTACAGACAGAAAGAAGATCAAGAAATTAAAGAAAGATCAGAAATTCAGACTTGGGAAATTGATGACCTACGAGAATGTCGTATTGGAGAGGCATCGCCACAGGTATGAGGTATCTCCAAAACACATAAACCCGCTTGAGAGAAATGGTTTAGTCTTCTGTGGGTATCATCAACGCCTGGATGGAACTAAACTAATGGAATTTTTAGAACTCGCAGAGCACCCATTCTTCATAGCGACCCAGGCGCATCCTGAATTCAAATCGAGGTTAGACTCACCCGCACCTCTATTCTATGGGTTCGTAAAAGCGATGGTTGAAAAGTCGTAGATCCGTTCTTACTTCTTTCCTTTTCCCTTACCACCTGATCTCTTTTTACCCTTGCCCGGAGGATATATCTTTTTGTAGTAAGAATGGTTTAACCACGGTTTTTTAGATTCAACTTCGATAATCACATAAGAATGCGATGGGGTAAGTATTGCCGGACGGGTCTCCACAATAACCCATGTCCCACCCCGCAATACAGCGTATGTCTTAGAATCACGCAACAAGTAGATCTCCAGATCTGGATAATAGTAAGAGACATATTTTTTGTGATAGCCGTGAGCGGGTGCATGTGGTGGAGGTCCGGGACGATGTCGAACCGCACAGTTAGTAATAGTTACAAGCATTAAAAACAATATTATCCATTTCACAAAACCTCCTTTGTCAAGTTCAAAGCTTGACACTTAAAATATCGGTGGTTCTTTATATTCACCGAATTCTTCTCTCATAACATCTATCATTTCACCAATAGTGGCATAAGATTTTACCGCATCGAGTATCCTTGGTATCAAATTATCACCATTGTTTGCAGCATTTTTTAACTCTTTTAAGGTCTCCTTTACCCTGGTATTGTTTCTCTCTTTACGAACCTGCTTAAGCCTGTCTATTTGATGTTTTTCTACAGACGGGTCAATTCGCAAAAGTTCTATCTCGGGCTCAACCTCATCAACAAACTTATTGACACCTACCATCGTCTTGTCTCCGTCTTCTATTGCTTTCTGATACCTGTATGCGGCATCTGCTATCTCCCTCTGGAAAAATCCTTTATCTATCGCACTTTCTACCCCACCGAGCGATTCAATCTTGCCAAAATATTCGTAAGTCTTCTTCTCCATATAATCTGTCAGGGCTTCGACATAGTAAGAACCTGCGAGTGGGTCGATTGTATTCGCAACACCTGTCTCATAAGCAATCAACTGCTGGGTTCTGAGGGCTATCTTGACAGCCTTTTCGGCTGGCAAAGCATAGGTCTCATCCATAGAGTTGGTGTGGAGGCTCTGCGTTCCTCCTAAAACAGCTGCTAAAGCCTGAAAAGCAGTCCTCACAATATTATTTTCAGGTTGCTGGGCAGTGAGGCTGCATCCCGCTGTCTGTGTATGAAATCTCATCAGGTATGACTTTGGGTCTTTCGCCCCATATTTTTCTTTCATCTGTTTCGCCCAGATTCTACGTGCAGCACGATACTTCGCTACCTCCTCAAAAAAGTCTAAATGAGAGTTGAAGAACAAAGAAAACCTTGGGGCAAATGTATCCACATCGAGTCCCGACTCAATGCCTGCCTTCACATAAGCAAGACCATCTGCTAAGGTAAAAGCAAGTTCCTGAACCGCAGTCGAGCCTGCCTCTCTTATATGGTATCCACTTATAGATATGGTATTCCATTTTGGAACATTCTCTGCACTGTATGCAAAAATATCTGTAATGATTTTCATAGATGGTTTGGGAGGAAATATCCACGATTTTTGGGCAATGTATTCTTTCAATATGTCGTTCTGTATGGTTCCTGTAAGGATTTTGGAAGGAACTCTCTGTTTTTCACCCACAGCGATATACATAGCAAGCAGAATAGAAGCGGGCGCATTTATCGTCATTGAGGTAGATACCTTGTCAAGGGGGATACCGTCGAAGATAATCTCCATATCTGCCAAAGAATCTACTGCAACGCCGCATTTACCAACCTCACCTTTAGAAAAAGGATGGTCAGAATCCCTTCCATAGATAGTGGGCAGATGGAAGGCAACAGAGAGTCCTGTCTGACCGTGTTTTAGAAGGAATTTATATCTTTCATTTGTCTCCTCTGGAGTTCCAAAGCCAGAGAACTGGCGCATAGTCCACAGTCTTCCTCTGTACATATTTGGATAGACACCCCTTGTATAAGGATATACCCCGGGGAAACCCAGATCCTTTTGGTAATCCAAATTTTCTATATCGAGCGGTGTATACAATAAATCAACCGGTTCTCCTGAGACAGTCTCAGCCTTTTTTAGCTTCCCTTTAGAAAATTCTTCTGCTTTCTTCTTCCATTTTTCATAGTCTTTTTTAATCTCATTCAAATTATCCATTCTATCCCACCTCCAATTCTAACTATTTTCAATAACTTTTTCAAGTCTAATCAGATATTCAATGATGTCAAGGGAAAAAGAGGGAACACCGCGTTTTTAAATCCAAATACTGCTAAATCCAAAATCCAAATTAAATCCCAATTTCCAAATCCAAATATATTCGGTTATAGGTTATCGGTTTGCGGTTAGCGCATACTGCCACAAGTCCTGCTTACTATATGCCCAAAAGGAGCCGATCTTTTGTCAGAGGCAAATATCGGCGACTAATTGAACGAATAACAAATAACGAAGATAGGTTGTCCCTATTTATTTTATCTTTTTGAATATCTCTTCGGCTATTTGAAATGGGGTCGTCTTCTTTTTGTAAGCTCTGTGTACATACCTATTTAAATCCTCTTCAGAGAGGACCTGTTCTTCTAAATGTAGCTTGATCTTTTTTTCTACCAGTTCTTTTACCCTCAGTTTGATCTGCCTTTTTCTGTTCAGTTCAAATTTACCGGTCTTTTTAAGGTGCTTTTTGTGTGAAAGAATTGCGGTTAAGAGTTCGTCCACACCTTTGTCATTAATTGCCTCTGTCTGCAAAATGGGGTATTCCCATTCATCGTCCCTTTCTCTCAACCTCGATATGAATTTCAGTTCTGCTACCATCTGCTCTGCACCCTCCCTATCTCCCTTGTTGACTACTATGATGTCTGCAATCTCCATCAGTCCTGCCTTCATCGCCTGAATACTATCCCCCGATTCCGGAACAAGCACCACTATCGTGGTATCACAGGTATCTGCTATATCGAGCTCAACCTGTCCGACACCTATCGTTTCTATAACTACATAATCCATACCGAAGGCATCAAAACAGAGTGCCACATCTTTGGTAGTTGTTGCAAGTCCCCCAAGACTTCCTCTTGTAGCCATACTCCTGATAAATACCCCTTCTCTTGTGCTCAAGTCCGACATCCTGACTCTATCCCCGAGCAGGGCGCCACCAGAGAAAGACGATGTTGGGTCTACTGCAATGATACCCAATTTTTCTTTTCTGTCTAAAATCCTGTTTGCAAGTCTATCAACAAGAGTGCTCTTACCTGCCCCTGGAGGACCCGTTACACCGATATAATAAGCTCTGCCTGTATGTTTGAAAAGCAATCCCACAGCCTCTTCACTCTCAGGTCCATCATTCTCTATCTTAGAAATCGTCTTTGATAAGGCTACACGGTTGCCCTTGAGTAAATCATCAACCAATTTCATCGTAAATATTCACTTGACCACGGCTAAAACTTGTAAGATATTCCAAGCCACAGATTACACGGATTATATCTTTAAACTCTTTATGAATCTTCATTGCTATACCTGAACACAGATTACTAATCTGTGAAATCCGTGGCTTCCGTGAAATCCGTGTGTACTGAAATTAGTGCTTCTATCTGTGCAAGCACTTGTTCATTGGTGAAATGGTTCATAGATATGGCACCGGCTGGACAGGCAGCACCACAACTGCCACACCCTTTACAGATAATATCATTTACAAACATAATCTTTTTCCCTTCATCGAATAAAAGGGCGCTGTATGTACATAATGGTTCGCAGACCCTGCATCCAGAGCAGATATCTTCATCAATGGTAGAAGTGATGGGCTCAACCTTGACCTTACCCTGCGACATCGGAATAATTGCAGACGATGCAGCACCCTTTGCCTGTGCCACCGTATCTGGAATGTCTTTAGGTCCTTGACAGCACCCTGCCAGATATATGCCATCGGTAGCCGTATCGACGGGTCGCAGTTTTGGATGCGCCTCTAAAAAGAAGCCGTCAGAAGACCGTGAAAGTTTCAGTAGATTCGCCACTTCTTTTGTCTCTTTTCGTGAGACAATACCCGTTGCTAAAACGACGAGGTCTGCTTCCACTTCAATGGGTTTGCCAAGAAGTGTATCCTCCGCCCTTACTACAAGTTTTCCATTCTTCTTATATATTTCCGAAGCGTTCCCTCTTCTGTATATAATTCCCTCTTCTCTCACCCTATCATAAAATTCCTCAAACCCTTTACCAAATGCCCTCATATCCATATAGAATATGGTTATTTTCGCATCGGGAATCTTCTCTTTTATCAAATGGGCGTGTTTGGCGGTATACATACAACAGACACGAGAACAGTATTCATTGCCAACACTCTTATCACGGGAACCAACGCAATGAATGAATACAATGGCTTTTGGCTCTTTGCCATTTATGATGATTTCGCCTTTAGTTGGACCGGAAGGGGATGATAGTCTTTCAAACTCTAAACCTGTAATGACATTGTCGTATAGGCCATATCCAAATTCTGGCTTCAAGCTCGCATCGAAGGAGTCAAATCCTGTAGCGACAACTATCGTTCCAACATCGACCTCCATGATCTCCTCTTTCTGTTCATAAATTATCGCCTCCGGTTCGCACACTTTCTTACACTCACCACACTCCGAACATACACCACAATTTAGACACCTATCTGCCTCCTCAATTGCATGTTCTAAATTGTAACCAAAATCAACTTCCTTAAAACTTTTCACCCTTTCTTCCACCGGAAGGGAGTGGGTATTTACTTTTTTTTTCCTCTTCTCTGGTATTGGGAATTCTTCAACAGGCTTCAGTTCAGATTTTCTCCCTTTTCTCATATCCAATCCTTTTAAATATCTATCTATCGAAACCGATGCTTCTTTCCCTCCAGCGATGGCCTCTATCACAGTAGCAGCACCGCTTACCACATCACCTGCAGCGAAGGTTCCTGGTATAGTCGTTTCAAGGGTCACAGGATCGACCACGAGTGTATCCCATCGAGTCTTCTCAAGACCTGTCTCAGCATGTAAGAATTCGAGATCCGGTGATTGACTTATTGTGGGTATTATCGTATCCACATCTATCTGGAATTCTGAACCTTCTACAGGAATGGGTCTTCTCCTCCCTGTATCATCTACTTCACCCAATTCCATTCGCACACATTCCATACCAATAACCTTTCCATCCCCTCCCAAAATTCTGGTAGGTGCGGCAAGATATTTGATTTTTATTCCCTCTTCTTCAGCCGCTATTACCTCCTCATCATTTGCTGGTAACTCTGCTCTGGACCTTCTGTAAACGATCGTCACATCCTCTGCACCCAATCTTAAGGCGGTTCTTGCCGCATCAAAAGCTGCATTCCCACCACCAACTACTACAACTCTCTTTCCTATCTCGACATCTCTTTTAAGATTCACATCCTGTAAGAATTGAATACAGTATAATACTCCTTTCAAATCTTCTCCGGGTATGTTCAATCTCCTCTCTTTATGTGCACCGGTAGCGAGTAATATCGCTGAATACCCTCGATTATATAAATCTGAAAAGGTAAAATCCCTGACTAACTTTTGATTGGTCTTAACTTCTACCCCATAATCCAGTATGTAATCCACATCTCTTTTAAGCATCTTCTTTGGTAGTCTGAAGTCTGGAATACCTGCATATAACATCCCGCCTATAACCTGGAGGGATTCGAACACGGTGACATTATAACCTCCCCTTGCAAGCCAGTAAGCACAGCTAAGTCCTGCTGGTCCTGAACCAATTATAGCCACTCTCTCCTTTCTCTTGGGGGGAAGTTCAACTTCTTCCTTCTCTTTTTCATAATCGGCGATGAATCGTTTTAGAGATCTAATCGCTATCGGCTCATCATATTCAACCCTTTTACATTCATCTTCACAGGGGTGAGTACATACCCGTCCGCAGACGGATGGGAATGGATTCGCCTCTCTTTCAAGAGCGAGCGCTTCTTTGAACTTGCCCTGACTTATCAATGATATATATCCCTGAACATTTACACCTGCCGGGCAAGCCATTCTGCATGGTGGAATCCCTTTTTTTTCAATCGTAAATTTGTTTGGCACTGCCTGAGGGAATGGTCTATATATGGCTTTCCTCTTGGAGATTAGTGCATCAAACTCACTCCACACACTCACAGGACAGGCCGGTTCACATTCACCACATCCATTACATTTGCTCCAATCAACATAAGTAGACTTCTTCTTTATTTTGACTTTGAAATTTCCTATGCATCCTTCTACATCCATCACTTCTGCATAAGTGTGTAATTCTATATTTGGATGTTCTCCTACTTCTGTCATCTTCGGGGTCAGTATACAGGCTGAGCAGTCTAAAGTGGGAAATGTTTTATCGAGTTGAGCCATCCTTCCGCCAATTGATGGCTCTTTTTCTACTAAATGTACATCAAATCCTGCATTCGCAATATCTAAAGAAGACTGGATGCCTGCTATACCTCCTCCAACTACTAATGCGCTTGGTATAACATCGACCTCTTTTTCTTCCAATGGATTGAGCAGTGATGCCCTTGCGATAGAACTCGCCACAATAGTCATCGCTTTTTTCGTAGCCATCTCTTTATCTTTATGCACCCAGGAGCACTGTTCTCTGATATTAGCCATCTCGAAGAGGTAAGGGTTCAACCCTACACTCTCTACCACCCTTCTGAAGGTTGACTGGTGCATCAAGGGGGAACAGGCGACAACTACCACCCTGTTCAATCCAAACTCATCTATATCTTTTTTAATCAGTGCCTGTCCTGGGTCGGAGCACATATATGCATAATCTCGGGCGATGACGACATTATCCAGTTGTCCAGCAAATTTTGTTACCCCCTCCACATCTACGGTGGTCCTAATATTTACCCCGCAGTGACAGATATAGACACCAATATTTACCATATGAAATTATCCCAGATTATGCATTAATCTGAAAAATCCCAATACTACCAAATCCAAAATCCAAAGTAAATCCCGATCTCCAAATCACAAAAAGCATATCTCCATCGACCAAGAGTAAAATATTAGCATTCACTGGGATTGATTTATTTAGTAGTATTGGCAGCATTTGGATTTGGGATTTTTCCTTACGCATTATCTGAAATTATCCCTTCAGCCCACTTATTTTCCCCTTTATAGCAGGCATCATTTTGAATAGATCTCCAACGATGCCATAATCCGCTTCACCAAATATGGGTGCATTCGGGTCTTTATTGATTGCTACAATGGTCTCTGCACCCTTCATTCCAGATATGTGCTGGAAAGCTCCGCTTATACCGATTGCGATATAGAGTTTCGGCTTGACGGTCTTTCCTGATGAGCCGACCTGTCTGTCCTTGGGTAGCCAACCCGCATCCACTATAGGACGGGAACAGGCGACAACACCACCTAAAGAACTGGCGAGTTCCTCAACGATTGGTAGATTCCCCTTCTCCTTTATGCCTCTACCAACTGCAACCACAATATCAGCCTGGGTTATATCCACCTCACCAACAGCAGCTTCCACATACTCTACAAACTTGCGATATTTTATCTCCTCTGTTAGAGGTGAATCTACTCGAACTACCTCCCCCTTGAATGTTCCCTCTTCAGCAGGGAAAGAGGCCTGACGGATGGTTGCTAAATATGATGGTGACTCTTTGAGTAAGATCTTTGTATTTAACTTGCCTCCATACATCTGTCTGGTGGCATAGAGTTTCGAGTCTTCAAAATCGAGACCCACACAGTCTGTGGCGAGTGGAAAATTTAATTCAGTAGCGAGAGCAGGTAAGAGGTCTATCCCAAATGCCGTGTGTCCCATAATGGTAACAGTCGGGTTCTCTTTTTTGATGAGTTCAGATAAAACAATCTGATATACCTCGGAGTTGAAATTGGTTAGCTGCTCATCCTCAACATAGAATACCTTATTTGCATAAGAACTGAGTGTTCGGGCAAAGTCTTCAGCATCCTTACCTAATAAGACAGCCGTCAGTTCTCCTCCGATTTTTGAACCCAGTCTTTTGCCCAGAGTTAGTGTTTCATAAGTAGTGTCTCTCAACTCACCTCTTCTATGTTCAACGACTACGAATACCTGTTTCATAGAAGCCCCCTTTCTTTGAAGATACCCGCAAGTTTTGTTGATACCTCATCAAGTGTGCCTTCAAGTAGCTCGGCTTTCTTTCCAACAGGAGGATAGTTCACTACCTCAATCTTCGTTTTTGACCCGCTTTCACCAACATCCTCTTCTTTCAGAGAAAGTGATTGCAAGTTCAAAGTTTTTATCTCCTTACTCGCAGCCTTTCTTATACTCAAAAGTGAGGCATATCTGGGTTCATTGATACCTGTCTGGATGGTGAGGAGGGCAGGGAGGCCGATCTCCAATGCTTCATAGAGACCTCCCTCGAGTTCACGCTGAACCTTTACCTTACTGTCTTCTATCTCCACATCCGATACAAGAGTCGCATGAGGGATCCCGAGGAGTTCAGCCAGAGTTGTGCCAACCTGTGTATAGCCGTCGTCGGTTGCCATACAGCCGGTTAATATGAGGTCGTATTTTAAATCTCTAATCGCCTTTGCGAGAAGATTTGCTATTGCATACCCGTCGGAGTGAGCGAACTTTTCATCTGTAAGTCTAATTGCCGTATCAGCACCTTTTGCCATTCCCATCCTCAATATCTCATCCGACTGTTGTGGACCAACGGTAACGAGGGTAACAGTCCCCCCCAATTTCTCTTTCAAAAGGACTGCCTCTTCGAGGGCGTAATTATCCGACTCATTGATATCGAAGGTAAGATTCTCTTCTTTTATGCCCCTATTGGTCTCGTTTATGATGAGGGCTGCCTCTGCAGTTTCAGGCACCCTTTTGATACAGACTATTATATCCATAACATCTCCTTTGCTAATTTTTATTCAATTTCCGTATATTTTTATATACTACATACATTAAACCCATTTGTCAATATCCTTCCTTGAGAGTTCTGAAAAACCCGTTGTGGAGAAAGACTTTTTCAGCAATCTCTTCATATCACTTCTGCAACCAATTCTGCAATATCCTTGACCTCAATTTTACCTTCACTACCCGTCGTCTTAACCGCATCTTCCAATGTTAAAAGACAGAAAGGACAGGCGGTAGCTAAAATCTCTGCACCCAGTTCAACCGCATCCCTTATACGAATCTCAGAAAGTCGCTCCCCTTCCTTAGATGCCTCTATCCACATCCTTCCACCTCCACCCTCACAGCATAGACTCCTCTCTCTCGATCTATCAAATTCAATAAATTTTATACCTGGAATTGCTTTTAAGACACTTCGCGGTTCATCATAGACCTTATTCTGTTTGCCCAAAAAACAGGGGTCCTGATATGTGACCGTCTTGTTCAATTCTTTTGAAAAATCGAGCCTCTTCTCCTCAATCAATGATGAGAGAAACTGTGTATAGTGGTGGAGATCCCAATCTAATCCCTCATATTCATTCTTGAAGGTGTTGTAACAATGGGGGGAAGTGGTTACCAACTGTTTGAACTGATATTTTCTGAAAATTTTTAAATTATCCTCTACTAGAATTTCAAACAACCCCTCCTCACCCATTCTTCGCACTTCATTCCCACAACAGGTCTCCTCATTTCCAAGTGTTCCGAAGTTCATCCCAGTTTTTTTAAATATGCTGAAGAGGCTCCTTGCAATTTGTTGAACCCGAGGATCGTATGCTGGTGTACAGCCAACGAACCAGAGAATGGCTGCACCTTCATCGATATTCTTCATATCGAGTTCTTTTGCCCAATCAGACCTCTTCTCTCTAATTCTTCCCCATGGATTCCCATATTTAAACACACTTTCCAGTGTATCTTTGATGGTAGGTTGAACTCGGCCACTTTCTATCTGGATTGAGCGTAGACCAACAATAACATCTACGGGCTGCACCCCTTTAGGACATCTGGATGTGCAGGTAGAACAGGTAGTGCAGTCCCAGAATTCTGGAGCGAAACCCAATTCCTCTCCGATAATGGCATTATAGATGATACCTCTGATATTGAGTGAAGATTTAAGAGCCACAGGACAACCACCGGTGCATCTTCCGCACTGTATACAACCCAAGAGACTATACTTCTCAACAAGATTTAACATCTCTTCAAAAATTGGACATTACTCACAGAGCAAGTATGGGGATGTCTAAAAAGGCTAAAAATTAAAGTGATCTACTTATGTGTTTCTACGCCAGGAGGCTTCGCGCTATCACTATCTTCTGTATCTCCGATGTTCCTTCATAGAGTTCCATAATTTTCGCATCTCTGTAATACCTCTCAACCGCATAATCTTTTGTATATCCATACCCCCCATAAATCTGGGTTGCCTTTCTTGTCACATTCACCACCATTTCCGATGCAAACCACTTGGACATCGCCGCTTCTTTTGAGAACCTTGGCACGCCTTTATCTTTCACAAATGCAGCGTAGTAAACCAAAAAGCGTGCAGCGGAGATCTGTGTTGCCATTTCCGCAAGCATAGATTGAACCATCTCGAATTCACAGATTGGTTTTCCAAATGCCTTTCTCTCTTTCGAATATTTAACTGCAGCATCGAGTGCACCCTGGGCAAGTCCTACTGCCTGTGCACCGATATCGATTCTCGAAACATCCAGTGTGTGCATACATATCTTGAATCCCTGCCCCTCTTCTCCAAGAAGATTTTCTTTTGGAATCTTACAGTCATCGAACATCAACTCACAGTTCGCAGTTGCCCTTATGCCCATCAAATCTTCGTGTTTTCCAACACTGAATCCAGGGGCATCTTTCTCAACTATGAATGCATCTATACCCTTGTGTCCTTTCTCCTTATCTGTATAGGCGAAGATAACGAAAATCCCAGCCTCTCCCCCATTGGTAATGAACCTCTTCGTCCCGTTCAAGATATAGTGGTCGCCTTCTAATTTTGCTGTGGTCTCCATCGCAACCACATCAGAACCTGCATTCGGTTCGGTGATGCCTAACGCACCAAGTTTCTCGCCCTTACATAACAGCGGCAAATATTTCTTCCGTTGTTCTTCATTCCCGAAATGATGAATTGGATATGCTGTGAGGGAGTTGTTCACCGCTACTATTACGCCTGTACTCGCACATACCCTCGATATCTCTTCGACGGCAACAGCCAGGGATACAAAATCGGAACCTGCACCACCATACTCTTCTGGAATCACTATCCCCAAAAGTCCAAGTTTTGCCATCTTTTTCAGATTTTCCCATGGGAATTCCTGTGTTTTATCTATTTCAGCTGCAAAAGGTTCCAGTTCAGTGTCAGCGAATTTTCTCACCATATCCTGAATCATCTTCTGATCTGCATTCAAATCAAAATCCATAAAACCTCCTTTCTTCTGTTAAATATAAAATCTTTTTCAAAGTGTCAAGAAAAAAGAAAACACCCATACGGGTCTGCGACCGTATGGAATGGACAGATATTCGTTGCAAGTCATTGGTATTTTTATTCTCACTAATGACTATAGTTCTTCTGTGGCCATCAGTGTAAATCAGTGTCTATTAAAATCTTTATCTCTATGTTTGGGTTTTGGGGTCAGGTCTTCAAGTTCACAAAAAAAAGGGGATGGAGTTTTTCCCATCCCCCGGAGGGTATGGAGGGTAGTATTGTAGGAGAATAATCTCCCAACATCATTCCTCCATGCTAAATCTTATTGTGGATTCAACCACACATTACCAGATGCCGGCGGCATAGGTATCGGTTCTTCCTCCTGATTAGGTTGGAGCCCTGCAAACGCATAGGCAGTGAGAACGAACAGAACTGCCACTAAAGAAAGAATTAACTTTTTCATACTATCCCTCCTTTTATTATTTTATAATAGCAAATTCTGTGCCAAAGTGATGAAAGAATTTCAATTCATATAACTCTTTAATTATCAAGGAGTTATAGACAAAGTTGTTTTTCGGTATTTTTTACTAAAAATTAAAAAGTGCAACAATTAGTTGCACTTAGGATGCAGATTAAAAGACATAGGAGAAATATTAAAAATTTGACGGGATGAACAGGATTATATATTATGAAATATGAAGAAATGTAATATGCAAGAGTGGTGTCGAGGGTGGTTAAAGTTCATATCTTTTGATGAGTCTCTGAAGTTGCTGCCTTTTTATGTCCAGTTCACGGGATGCCTTTGCTACATTTCCCTTTGTCTTTAAGAGTGCATTTCTGACCATCTTTTTTTCGATCGTTACTTTTGCTTCTTTCAAGGTTTTCAGTTCTTCCGTTTCAAGTCCTACCAATTTTATATCCTTTGCAGTTATCTTTGGCCCTTCGGCAAAGATGCAGGCTCTCTCAATAGATTTTTCGAGTTCTCTCACATTACCCGGCCAATCATAATTCAAAAGTAGTTCAATCGCATCACTGGTAAAGCTTCTTACACTGCTTCCAATTTTTTTTGAATATAATTTTTGAAAATATTTTGCGAGGAGTAAAATATCGTCCTTCCTCTCCCTCAGTGGTGGAATTCTTACTCTCACCACATTTAACCTGAAAAAGATGTCATCTCTGAAGTTTCCTTTTTTAATCTCCTCTACAAGGTTTTTTGCTGTGGCGCATATCACCCTCGTATCAACTCTCCTCGATACATTCTCTCCTACCCTTCTTATTTCCCTCTGTTCAAGAACTCTCAACAGTTTTGCCTGTATTGATAGAGGTGCATCGCCGATTTCGTCTAAAAATATTGTCCCGTTAGTTGCTTCCTCAAACAGCCCTTTCCTGTCTCTTATCGCCCCTGTGAATGCGCCCTTTGAATGTCCGAAGAGTTCAGATTCTAAAAGGGTTTCGGGTATGGCACGGCAGGAGACAGGGATGAAGATATCGTCTCTTCTCTTGCTCGAATAGTGGAGCGCCATTGCTACCAATTCTTTTCCAGTTCCAGTCTCACCTTCAATGAGAACCGTTGAATCGGTATTGGCAACCACTTCAATGGTGTTGTATAAATCCTGCATCTTTTCGCTTCCACCGACGAGATTATGAAACGAATGTCTCTTTGTCATTTTTCTCTTGAGATAGGTGGATTCTTTTTCTAAATCTCTGTGAAACCTTGCATTCTCAATGGCAACGCCAATCAAATTCGCCAGTGCTATAAAGAAATCTCTATCTTCTTTAGTGAAGATATTTTTAGACAGGGAACTGTCTATGTAGATAGTGCCGATTATACTACCCCTTATTTTTATTGGGACACAGAGGAGAGAGCGGATATTATGGAGGATTACGCTTTTACGATTTTTAAATCTTGGGTCATTCCTTGCATCTTCACATATAATAGGCTCTCCCTTTTCTGCTACCTGTTCTATCACAGATTTTGACAATCTGGCAGCATCTTTTATGATAACATCATCTATCTTTTTACCTGCTCTGAGCCTCAATGTTCCTGTTTTTTCATCAAAGAGAAGCAGAACTCCCCTTTCGGCATTAAACAGGTTTATGACCAGATTTATGACGGTGTTAAAAAGAGACTGCAAGTTCAGAATCGAATTTATAACTTTACTCACTTCGTAAAGGATATTGAGTTGGTCTTTTCTTGTAATTGATGGTATATAGGCTAATGAAATCTCATCGAGGGTTTCCCTGTAAAGGCTATGAATCTCTTCGAACTTTTTATTCAACTCCAGTCGTTGAAATATCTCCTCTGCTTCTTTTAGATGAGAATAAGCGGTTTTGAGTTCAGCAGGTTCTCTTTTCTTTTCCCATCGTTTCAAATTAAATTTGGCAGATTCAAAAAGTGTTCTGGCTAATTCATACTCTACTCGGAGTTTTCTAAAAATTTCTTCGCTCTCTTTAAAAGAACTCTCTGCTCTATTTCCTTCATCCTTTTCGGCATAAATCATACCACGAATCCTTTTAATTTTTCCAATTTCCCATTCATCTTTCAAGTCTTTAAATAGTCTATACGCCTTCTTGGCGTATTCTTCAGATTTGGCAGAATCCTGGTAAATTCTGGCAAAAGAAGAGTATACAGATGCAACCCCCGATTTATTATTGGTTTTTTTAAACAATCTTAAACTCTGGTTCAGAGTTTTTTTAGAGTCTTTCCAGTCTTTCATTGATTCATAATAAAGTGATAGGGTGAGAAGTGAATATGCCATACCATTGAGGTCGTTTGCCTTTTTTCTCAACTTTAATGCTTTATCTATGTATCTCTTTACCTTATCTGGCTCATCTATCTCTATGTACACATTTGCCAGATTATTGAGGACCACAGCGATACTTCTCTCATCCTCCAATTCTTCTCTGATTTTCAAACTTTTTTCATAGCACTCAATTGCTTTATTCCAATTTGTTTTATAATGATATATACTGGCTATATTATTATACACAATTGCCAGAGATTTTTTGTCGCCAATTTTTTTAAATATATCACAGCTCTTCTCATAACAGTCAACAGCTTTATCCCACTCCCACATATTTCGGTAAATAATTCCGAGATTGCTATTAGCAATGGCAGTCATTTTAATATGTCCAATCTTTCTCATTAAACCGAGACTGATCTTATAATATCTCTCCGCAATCTTTAAATCTCCTTTTCTCCAGAACAAGATTGCCAGGTTATTGTAAGAGAGAGCAATTTTATAATCATCTTTAAATGTTTTCTTTATCTTTATACTTTCACGAAAGTATCCTTCGGCTTCTTCATAATTATTTTTTCTAAATGCGATCTCTCCCATATTATGGTATATATCAGCCAGCAAAGGTTTATCTTTGAACTTTTCAGCCTTTTCTTTTGCCTCAGTGCAATACTTTAGAGCCTTTGGGAAGTCAGATTTCTGCAAATATGTCCATACTTTTTCATTCAGAATTTCTATGTGTGATTTCGATAAGGGCGATTCTATAAGTCCTTTGTCAAAATATGAAATCGCATTTTTAAGGTCACCCCTGTTCCTGTAAACCCTTCCGATTTTTAGATATATCTGTGAGTCAGGTTTGTTTTTCAAAGCAAAGTTGTAATTTCGTAGTGCCTCCTCGTATGCACCGGTTATACTGCATATATCACCAATACTCTCATAGATTGTAGAAGACTCTTTTATATTCAGTGCTTCCTTGAAATATTTGAGGGCAGATTCATTTGCATAATTCCCCTTCGCCTCTTTTCCTGCTTTGACTAAATAATCGTATGCCTCCTCTCTCAATCCACCTTTTAGACTCTGGTATGCTAATGAGACATTGTCGGCTTGTGGGTCATCCTTTGATAGTGAAAATACCTTCTTATGAAGCACTTCTCTATTATCAATTTTAGCATAAAGAATGTTACGCATCCATCCATGCGAGAATGCATAGTTTGACTGGGCGTCCTCTCTTATTAAGTCTTTAATACGGAGTCTATTTAGTAGAGTAAAAAAGGTCGGTTCGTCCAGACCTAAAAATTTGTAAAGAACATCAATGTTGAAACGTTCACCCATAATGGCAGCAGATTTCAAAAATTCTATTTCATCTTGCTCTAAATTTTTGAGCATCACATCTATCGCGTCCTCGATAGAAAGCACAGGTCTTATTTCCTCCAGCCTTTCTATTTCCAAATGCCACCCATCGATTTTTTTAATGAGGATATTGGATTTGAGAAGATGTTCTACTGTCTGTTCAATGAAGAGGGGATTACCGCCTGTCTTCCCATATACCCATTCTCCGATATTGTTTAAATCTTTTGATGAGAGTATGTAAGAAACCATAGAGATGGTTTGGGAAAGGTCGAGTTTTTTCAATTCCATCTCTATCAGGAATTTCTCGCCTTTTATCTTCTCAAAAATTGGAGAGAGCGATTTTTCATCCTCAAAGGTTCCAACGAAGAGAATACCATTTTCATTCAGTTCGTAAGAGAAGTAAGCGAGAAATTCGATACTGAGATTGTCAGCAAGTTCAATATCATCAACAAGAACTGTCAAAGGATGGTGTTTCTTTGAAAGTTTTCTCAACTGGTTTGATGCTTCTTCAAAGATTTTAAATTTTGCTGACTCACCAGACAGTGGACTTTTTGTTGTAAATATACGCATTGGTAGTTGGCTCTCTTCAAAGATTCGTTTTAAAAGGGCAAAAGGTCTATTTTCTCTTTCTCCGCACCTGATATAGGTTACAAAGATATCTTTTTTCTGACATTCAAATTTGAATTCCTGTAAAATCCTCGATTTACCTATTCCACGCTCGCCAGAGATAAAGACTATCTGACCTTCAGTTTTCGCCTCCTCGGCAAGTTCATAAAGTCTAAAAAGTTCTCTTTCTCGTCCTATCGTAGGACTCGATAAAGTTGATGGTTTGACTTCAATCTCCGGTAAGGACGGATAAATCTGAGACAGGTCTTCGATGACCTCTCCTACCGAATAGTATCTTTTCTCCGGCTCTTTTTTAATGAGTTTTGTAACAATGGCTAAAAATTCATCTGGGATGTCTCTTTCAACTGGTGGCAACTTATTTAGAGTGTAGGCTATTCTTCTATTTGCAAGGATTTCATACAAGACCATTCCTAGGGAGTAGAGGTCTGACCTCCTGTCTCCACGTCCACATTGAAGGACTTCAGGGGCGATATAGGAAAGAGTCCCTCTTATATCAGCAGGTGCTGTGAGTCCTCTCGCTAAACCGAAATCGAGCAGTTTTACTTCCAAGTTGCCCTTTAGGGTCGCCTTATCGTCTTTGCTTATTGATACGAGTATGTTCTCCGGTTTTATGTCGCTGTGAACAAGTCCTTTATTGTGTATGTAGCTCAGACCGTTGAGAACCTGGGCAAGAACGGGGTAAATGGCGTCTAACTCCTTTCTCTTTTTGAAGAAATTGAAGATGTTTTCGCCATCTATAAATTCCATAGTAAAATGGCATTTATCATCTGATGTCCTCTTGAAATCAACAACTCTGACTATATTAGGATGGTTCAGATTGCGCAGTGTGAAAAAGTCGGATTTGAGAAGATTTAGCTTTTCAAATTTTTTTGAAGAGCAGAGTTTTAAGGCAAGAATATCATTGGTGAGTTTGTCTTTAACCTTATAGACGGTTCCACCGCTTCCTGAACCAAGATTGGCAAGCACTCTGTATTTTGCATCAATAAGCATTCAAAAAATCCAACCATATCCATACGGATCCTGCGGAACGGACGGGTCTGTCATACGATCCCGTAGGGGCAACCGTATGAACGGGTCGGGCGACCGTATGGACTGTTGTTAATACAATAATTCTACTACTATAAAACCCTCTGTCAAGTGAAAAGAAACCACTGATTATCATCTCAGTATCCGTTCCATACGAATCCTGCCATACGGTCCGTAGGTGCAGAATGGACAGATTAAAACAGAGTAAGGCACAGAAGATTCGGGAAGATATTAGGGGAAATAATGTGGGGTAGAGGATTTAAGGATGGTTGGTTCTGGATATCTTGCAGGTCTGTCGGACGGAGAGATTCTCCTGGAAGCAAGGATTTTGGGGTTAGCTGATATTGCGGAGGCTATGTCCTCTTACCGGCCTTATCAAGCGGCTCGCGGTATAGATAAGGCATTAGAGGAAACCTTACAGAATAGGGGTATCTATGATCCTAATGCGGTAGATGCTTGCTTGAAACTTTTTACTGAGAAAGGATTTAGGTTTTAAAGTGGGGCTGAAGGAAAAGAAGAAGATGATATTATTGAGAAAATAACTACTTTTTAAAAATAGGGAGGCAGATGAATGCAAATTTTTCCACAAGATCCGTATGGACAAGATTTTAAATATAGAGATATAACCAATAAAATTATTAAGAGTGATGTCGGGTATGCCTACCCATCTATAAATTTAACCATTCCTCTTAAAGTTTAATGACGAAACATTGTCCCGTTGGGAGGTAGCAAGGGGATTCTACCTTATCTGAGAAAAATTCATCAACTGCCATTTTTGCACCAAAGCAACTCAAAAAGCCATAGTCATCAAAGACCATTATGCCGCCCTTTATCATTCGTGGGTAAAAGAACTCGCAACAATCTAGTACCGATTTATAAATATCAACGTCAATATGAACAAAGCAGAATTGCAGATTGATTACGGGGCCAGAAGTGTCTGGGAAAAAGCCTTGATAAAACCGAACATTGTTACAATCTTTTAGATATTTCTTGACCTCGTCAATCATCGTATCCGAAAAATCTCCCTCCTTATGAAGGTCTTTAGTGGAATCAGTTGGTGGCATCCCTGAGAACGTATCAAAAAGATGGACGGTTTGAGCATTTCCAGCAACTACTTTTGAGATTAACTTTGCGGTTCCACCCCTATAGACACCAATTTCAGAAACGTCAGCGTTCATAGTTCTAGCCTGTTTTGCAAATTGGTAAAGGATAAAGCATCTTGCTCGGCTCACAATGGTGTAGCCTTCAATTTGTTTCATTAAAGAACCAAATGTTTCATCATCGTTTTCTAAATGAATCGGGTTAGGCTTGCTAGAAGGTATGCGTTGAATTTGGAAACCAAACTTGGAAAGAAGAAATTTAACAAATAATTTTATTTTTTGCTTCATAGGCTCCAGCCCCTTTTTATTATTGAGGCAATTTCGCCTAACGACAGATTGTCTCTGTTGTTGGGGTCAAGTCCTTTTTAACTTATAACCCCAAGTCTCTTATATTTTAATATTGTCTCCTTAATCCATATCCCTAACACTCATGCGATAATAAGGTATCTTTTCAATGCGCTCTGAGGACTCGTATTCATAATCACAGCATAAAACCATATATAATGTTTTTTAACTTGCAATAATTTTTCGAGATGATTTTAAATTCTTCCAAATTTAATTTCATAGCCATATCTTTTAGTTTTTTAATATCAGATTCTCGAGGATTCGATTTGACCTCATAGGCCCTTTTTTTATCCAGAATGAAGTCAATCTCAGTGCCACTTTTTCTTTGATAGTAGTTAAGTTCGCCTTTTAATCTGAGATTTTGGAAAATACTGTTTTCGAAGAGACCACCCTCACCGAGTTTAGCAAGATGATTGGCTTACGAGTAAAGTCAATTCCCAATGCCTCAAATGAAATCTTGATTCGTTCATAGTTAGATTCTTCAAAATATCTTCTATTTAGTGGATTCTCTAAATCCAGAAACGGTTAATTTTTTTAATCAATTTGTTCATAAATAAAATTAAGGAGAGTGGTTTTACCGGTTCTTCTCATCCCAGTAATGACAATTGCCTCTGGAGCATCAAAATAAGGTTTGATTTTGTCAAATATAATTCTTGGCTTAATCCTACTGGTACCAGGGTACCATGTACCTTCCCTCTCACAATTTTACAAAAAGTAGCCCAACCTCTCTTTATCTCACTTTAATATAATCTTTTAATCTCTCATACTTTACCTTTCCAATACCCTTGACTCGCATAATCTCCTCTTTGGTTCCAAATCTTCTATTTTTTCTATAGTCAATGATTCTTTTTGCAATAGATGGTCCAATTCCAGGAAGAAACTGCAACTCCTCTTCGGATGCGGTATTTATATCAACTATGAGATTCCTTCTATTCTCTTTAACAAATCTTTCTGTCTCCTCAATGACATCATCCAGTGAGGGTCTTTCTTCACCCACAAACTTTATCTCCTCAGCAAAGTCCTTTTTTTTAAATTTAATGAACAGAACAACATTTCCAACAAGCAGGGTAACAACAAGAAAAATCACAACCGTCCTCTCTGAAGATGTAAGATTAAACATATCTATTTTGGATATTTCATTTGAAGGCGTATAGAGTGATGTTGGTTCCAATATTTATCTTGGAAATTCTATAGAATATTCTGGCAATAGAATTGTAGAAAAGACGGAACCAACCCAGGAACTTATTCAACCATAGGTTCTGCAATCCTAAATTTATTAAAATGCCAGATGGATACGAATAGTCTGTGGGGCCTGAATCGAAAATCTTGAATCCAGTCCCCCCCACCACTTTCACAAGAGATGATGTGGTGAACCAGTTAGGATGCGTCTCCCCCTGTAAGAACCTATGCCTTTTCGCTCTTTCCCTGGTGAAAGTTCTTAAAATCGCCAGTATCAGTCTCTCCTTGGGAAAACTGAAAGTGAAATTTGGAACTATCATACAGAGCAGCCCACCTTTTTTCAGTATGCGAAAGCACTCTTTTAAAACCACACCCGGATTTGCTGTGTGTTCTATCACTTCCCACAGAGTTACTAAATCAAAAAAATCTTCAGGAAAATTTGCTTTCTCAACGGGGGCTATACGAATATTTGCTCCAAAACTCTCTCTGGCATATTCTGCAAGAGGCTTATTCAATTCTACACCATAGCAGTCATACCCATACCCCTTCATTATGCGCAGAAAATCTCCTGTTGAACATCCTATATCCAATACCTTTCCATCAGTAATCAGACTGGTTATCTTTTCAGCCAGCGCATGAAAAACAGGGGTTCGATGAGAGCTCCGTTCGGATAGGACAGAAGGGGGATCGATAGATTTCTGATGTATCCTGGTTATACCCTCACGAGAAGTTAGAAGACGGACAAACGCACAATGCCTGCATCTCACATATTCTTGATCTCCCCAGGTATAAAAATGGTACATAACCTCAGAGCAGAATGGACATCTACTTCTCATGTAAATATTCACTTAACCACATTTAAATTTTTATATAATCTATTCCAAGCCACCCCTACGGGTCGTATAACAGATTGCACGGATTGAGTAAAACTTCTTTGTCTGGAGTGCATTGACCGTGTCAATGCTTTTTGGATAGACAACAACACGGTTGTTGCACTCCATAACTTAGCTTGCATAACGGGGTTCACTGAGTATTTACCTTCTCATCTTCAATCAGAGCAGAGATTTATCATTTTCAATATAAATTCTATGCCACAGTTCAAAGCACAACAGATTCCACAGTTTCTGCGAGTTATCTTCTCTTCCATCGAAATGTTGTTTTGCAATGTGTTGTATATATTCGGGAACGAAATAACCCTGGTTAAGACTTTTCCGAGACAATAAAAAATCACACACCATATCTCTCAATTCCTCTCTGAACCATCTTTCAGTAGGAATTCTGAATGCCTGCTTCTTCCTTCTTATAATCTGCTTTGGGAGAAATTTGTAAGCGATTTTCTTAAGGACATACTTGGTGGTTAACTCTCTCAATTTCATATATGGTTGAAGGGTAAGCACATATTCGACCAGTTTATGGTCAAGAAACGGAACTCGGGCTTCAACCGATGTAGCCATACTCATCTTGTCCACCTTTGCAAGTATGTCATCGACAAGCCAGGTCTTCATATCAATATGTATCAATCTGTCAAGAGATTCTTTCCCCTTAAAATATTTACGCACATCCTCTACAGGATGTCTGTTGTTGAGAATCTGCTTCAGATGAGGTGAGAGAAGAGCATTTAGCTCTTCTTTGTTGAAAATCGATAGCCACTCAACATTCCTATCAAATGCGTCACTTTCCGAAGAGAAGAGTTTAATCATCCTTCTCTTTAAAGTTGATCCAAACGGAAGGGGATTTATTAATCTTTTTATCATTGATTTATTGGAGATATGAGGGAACTGATGGAGAAACTCTGCAAATCTGTCAAGGATATACCTGGGATAGCCTGCAAAGAGTTCATCTCCACCTTCTCCAGTTAAAAGTACGGTTACATGTTTCTTTGCCAACTGGCAGATCAGATAAGTAGGAAGGGCAGCCTGGTCAGCTATCGGTTCATCCAAGTGCCAGATAATCTTTGGGAGTATCTCTGCAGTTTTCGGGTGGAGAATCAACTCGTGATGAGTGGTTCCCAAAAAACTTGCTACTTCTCGTGCATATTTTGTCTCATCGTAATCCTTTTTCACAGTGAAGCCGACCGTAAAGGTTTCCACAGGTCGATTCAAGATGCTGCTCATCATCGCTACTACTATACTCGAGTCAATACCACCACTCAATAATGCTCCAAGAGGAACATCGGATATAAGCCTGGACTCGACAGATTTTTTAAACATCTCTTCAATCTTCTCTACACAAATCTCTTCATCTTCAACACGGGTATTATTAAAGAAATCCAAATCCCAGTAACACCTATCTTCAACTTTATTATTATGGATACTCAGTATGTGTCCTGGTAAAAGTTTCTTAATCCCTTTAAACATCGTCATAGGTGCGAGAACATATTGAAGGGTAAGATAGGAAAGGAGACCCTCTGTATCTGTTTCTCTATCCATACCTTGATATTCTAATATTGCTTTGATCTCTGATGCAAATATAAACCTTCCTCTATTATTGGTATAATAGAAAGGTTTTATACCTAATCGATCTCGAGCAATGAACATCTTTTTTCTCTCTCTATCCCATATTGCAAATGCGAACATCCCATCCAATTTCTTGACACAGTCTTCCCCCTCTTCTTCATACAAGTGAACTATCGTTTCCGTATCGGTCCTGGTATAAAATCTATGACCTTTCTTTTCTAATTCAATCCTCAACTCTTTGTAGTTATATATCTCACCATTAAAGACGAGCCATACAGATCCATCTTCATTATGAATAGGTTGATGCCCGCCTTCCACATCGATGATGCTCAACCTTCTCACACCAAGAGCAACTTTATTCACCTTATCAAGGTAGTACCCCTCATCATCGGGCCCTCGATGTCTCATCACATCACACATCCGTTTTATCAACGACTCACTACAGAGCCTTACAGTCCCACATATCCCACACATCTCATCCTTCCTTTTCTCTTAACACCTTATCAATCTCTTTTCTTTCTGAAACGACCCAGTTCAACAATTTCTTGACCCCGGTTTTAACATCAACCGTGGGTGTCCATTTGAGAGCCTTCTTTGCTCTTCTAATATCAGAAACATAAATTTTTTGATCTCCGGGACGCCAATCACTAAAGATATAAGCAATCTTTTTATCCATAATAGATTCCAGTATGTCAATCAATTCTAACAAAGAGATGCTGTTTTTTATGGAACCACCAACGTTGTAAACTTTCCCTTTTGCTATTTCTATTTTAGAGATTACTTTCATAATGAGATCAACCAGGTCATCAATGAAGAGTATATCCCTTACCTGTTTTCCATCTCCATATATGGTGATTCTCCTACCTGAAATTGACGCAATAACAAACCATGCAACCCAACCCTGATCCTCTACGCCAAATTGTCTGTAGCCATAGATACAAGATTGCCTCAGCACCACTGTTCTGAGACCGTATATTCTCGAGTAGTCACGGATGTATTGGTCAGCAGCCCCCTTTGAACACCCATAAGGAGAATAGAAATCAAGCCCCACATTCTCTGAAACCCCATTGTGCAGGTCTCTATACTCGTATCTTTTCTTCCTCTTAACAACTTTAATCTCGTCCATTTTACCGTAAACCTTGTTCGTAGACGCGAATATCAAAATTGGATTCGCACCTGATTTTCTTATGGTTTCTAAAATATTGAAAGTCCCCATTGTGTTCACCTCAAAGTCTTCTTGGGGGTTAGTTACCGATGTCGTGACGGCAACCTGCGCAGCCAAATGAATCACCACATCAAATTCTCTATGTTCAATGAATAACTTGTCGAGAAGTTCACGATTTCTTATATCACTTTTTACAAAGATGAATTCACCCTTGTATCGCAGCCACTTGAGATTCGATTCAGAACCAATTCTCGAAAGATTATCAAAAATGATTACCTTGTGGCCATCATCCATAAATCTCTTTGCAACATTACAGCCAATGAACCCTACTCCTCCTGTAATCAGAACTTTCACGATATTACCCCCTCAATGAGAAGAGTTACCCTCTCTGCAATTTTTCCAAGACTGAGTTCCTGCAAAACTCTTTCCCTTCCTCTCTTCGCCAGTCCCTTTGAAAGTTTTCTATCTTTAAGTAATTGAACGATAGCATTGGCGATTTCTTTCTGACTCTCTGGATCTACCAATAGCCCTGTGACTCCATCCAAAACAGCATCGCTAACCCCTCCACTTTTCCCCCCAATTACAGGTTTTCCACAGGCATTTGCTTCTGCAAAAACGATGCCGAACCCTTCTGTTTTGACCTTTCTATCCGTCACAATTTTTTTACTCATCATAATGAACAGATCGGATGCGGTATAAAACTGCGCTATCTGTATATGAGGTATAGAACCTGTGAAGACCACAATATCCTCCAGATGCAGTTTTTTTACAATCCTTTTGAGTCGAACCTCATCGGTTCCTCCTCCCACTATCAAATATCTCAAATTCGGAATAGATTCAAGCACAGTTGGGAGTGTTCTGATAACTATATCATGCCCCTTGTATTGTTCCCTTGCATCTAACCTTCCTACGGTCAGAATAATCTTCTTTCCTTCCAGATGATACTTGCGTATGACTGGGATAGGATCTACATCCGGATGGAACAAAGTAGTATCAATACTCGGTGGTATTTTCACTATTTTCTCTTTTAGTCCAAGATTTACCAAGTATTCTCCAACAAAATCACTTAAAACTACAACTCTCTCCGCGTTTTTCAATATGAATTTAATCATATTTACATATCTTCTATCCATAATTTCGAGTGCATAGGTAAAGACCAAGTAAGGTATATTAAAAATCTTCTTAAAAAGGAGACAGATAGGTCCTGCATATATATGTCCACAGATAACCAACTTCGGTTTCTCCTTTTTGATGACTGAGAGACCTTTCATCAACATAAACGGGATGAGAAATTTTGTGGAATCTGAAAATGTGCGAGTGCGGTAGATTCTGAAATTTTGATGGCTGTCAAAATTTGTTAAAGTCTTACTTCTGGGTGCAATAACACTTATTTTGGATTTGTTCACTTCTCTACAGATATTGTATAGTATGTTTTGGATTCCCCCAATTTGTGGGGGGAAATCTGGTGTAATTAGTAGCAGTTTTTTCTTTAAACCTTTCAATTATATCCCCCTTTTTCTCTCACCGACTCAACAATATCTTTCTTCCTGTTGATCTCTCTGTACAATATTTTCAGTTTTTCGACTGCCTTTTCAGGAATCATTTCTTTCGAAACTCTTGCCCTTCCGTTCTGACCAAACCTACGAGAAAGTTTTCTATCAGAGAGTAATCTCACTACAGCGTTCCTTATCTCTTCTGTATCTTCGGGATTGACCAATAGTCCGGTCACACCATCAACTATCGCATCCTCAATTCCACAAGCTCTGCCGCCAATCACAGGCCTACCACAGGCATTTGCTTCTATGAAGACAATACCAAATCCTTCTGCTTTTACTCCTGTTTCGTTCCGAATCTTCCTGCTGGCCATAATATAAAGATCAGAAGCGACATAAAATTTCGGAATATCTTCGTCAGAAACCGCTCCTGTAAAAATGACACTTTTTTCAACATTTGACTTTCTTGCCAGTGACTGAAGCCGAGAGATATCCGGACCATCTCCTACTATAAGATATACTAAATTTGGAAAGGTATGTAATAGTTGCGGTAGAGTTTTTATAACCATATCCTGCCCCTTATAGTGCTGGCCAACCTCTAAACGTGCAACCGTTAAAAGTACCCTCTTTTTCTCTAATTTGTATTTTCTTACAATCGAAGAAGCATTAACATAAGGGTTAAACTTCGTTATGTCTACAGTTGGGTGGACTTTGAGAATGTTTGCTGGTTTTACCCCAATCTCCAGTAACCGCCTTCTTGTAAATTCACTATTCGTTATAACCCTGTCGGCATTTTTCAAGATAAAACACCTTAAATGGGAAAACCTGTTCTGCATAATTTCAAGAGCGTGAGTCCAGACTATGTATGGTCTATTTAAAAATTTCTTGAAAATCAATCCTATAAGCCCTGTAACAACATGCCCACAATGGATAACATCTATATCTTCAAACAGAGCCGTTTTGAATGCTAATCCAAATAGAGAAACTGTTCCAAGTTTTTTGATAC
>JAUXAN010000036.1 GCA_030619885.1 bacterium | reverse complement strand
ACCAAAAAGAATAACCATACTAGGGCAAGAGTTAGCCGGGGAAATTGAATCGGTAGGCAAAGATGTAAAACTATTTAGGAAAGGTGACCAAGTTTTTGCAGCTACCGGTTTTGGTATGGGTGCTTATGCTGAGTACAAATGTCTGCCTGAAGAACCTAAAGAGATGGAAGGGGTTGCTGGCAATAAAACCGGCCAATATGTCCTATGAGGAAGCCGCCGCTGTTCCTGTTGGGGGACTTAATGCATTGCGTTTTCTTAGAAAAGGAAATATCCAGAGCGGACAAAAGGTTTTGATTAATGGTGCGGGTGGAAGTATAGGTACTATTGCGGTACAGCTTGCCAAATCATTCGATGCTGAAGTGACTGCCGTGGATAGCACGAGGAAATTAGACATGCTGCGCTCCATCGGTGCAGACCAGGTCATTGATTACACTCAAGAAGATTTCACCAAAAATGAGCAGCGTTATGACCTGATTCTTGATGTTGCGGCTTATCGTTCGATTTTCGATTACAAGCGTGCATTAAGTCCCAAGGGAATTTATGTCATGGTCGGAGGTTCCATGGCTCGAATTTTCCAAGCTATGTTCCTGGGACCATGGATTTCAATGACCGGGAGTAAGAAAATGGGTATCCTGGCGGCGAAACCAAACAAGGATTTGGCTTTTTTGAAAGAGCTTCTTGAAGCCAGCAAAGTAGTACCTGTTATAGATAGACGTTACACTTTAAGTGAGGTTCCTGAAGCTCTCCGGTATTTTGGAGAAGGACACGCCAAAGGAAAAGTTGTCATCACAGTGTGAAGAGTGGTATAAACGTCAACCGCCCGACAGCTGACGCAAATCGTTAGCAGCGCCAGACAGGAAGAAGAACTCGTCCAAGAGCGCAAGCTGTTTGAGGTCGAGGCGAGGTCGTAAATTGAAATTGAAACTAGTGAAAATAAACTAAATGTCACTATGAATAGTTTTAAGAAAAAATTTCGTAATGAAATTGTAGATTATTTCGAGAAATTGTCCCAAAACGTCATCTAACAGCGGTTATACGCAGAAGGGCTGACGCCCTTTGGCCTTCGGCACATTTTGCTTTGACATCTTCTTTGCAATGTGTAGAATAAATATAGGGTAGAGCAGGCAAAGAAGTTGCCAACCCTGGCGGGACGCAAAACTTCACATATTCGCGGAACGAACGTTGTGCGAAAGACTGGGCTCAGACAAATTCCGAATTGATAACATCAATATTTGGAGGCATTTATGATAGATACAAAACTAAAAGATAAGGTTGTCCTTGTAACAGGAGCAAACAATCCATATGGTATTGGTGCAGGCATAGCAAAAGCCTTTGCATCAGAGCAAGCCAAAGTATTTCTGCATTACTATAGAAAAAGACGGGAAGATGCACAAAAGAATAATAGTGAGGCACCGTCAACACCTGGCGGTGAATTTTTCCGTTTTTATTCAAGAATGAAACCAGATGATGTAATCAAAGCTATAAAGAAAAATGATGGTCAAGTAATTGCATATGAATGTGACTTATCGAAAACTGAATCTATTAAAAATATTTATGATGAAGCAGAGAAAAGATTAGGACCAGTTGAAATTTTAGTAAATAATGCTGCTCACTGGGAAGCAGATTCATTTTTACTCTCAAAAGAAACCCTAGTAAATAAGGCAGTTGAAATGTGGACATCTGCTCCAAAGACAGTAACACCAGAAAGTATTGATAGAAGTTTTGCTGTAAATACGAGAGCAGCAGCATTAATGATGGCCGAGTTTGCCAAAAGACATATCAGTCGTGATGCAAAGTGGGGTAGAATAATAAATATAAGCACTGATGGTGCCTATTGTTTTCCTTCTGAAGTTTCCTATGGGGCTAGTAAATTTGCGTTAGAAGGATACACAAGAAGTGCAGCGAAAGAATTAGGACAATTTGGAATAACTGTAAATATTATATCACCTGGAGCAGTTCAAACAGGCTGGATACCACCTGAAATGGAAAAAATGATCTCTTCACAATATCCTTTAAGAAGAGTAGGAACACCTGAAGATATTGCAGATGCAATAATATTTTTAGCTTCGTATCAAGCTCGTTGGATAACAGGTCAGAGAATATATGTCGGTGGTGGACATGAAATGTAAAATAATTGATATTAAATTGTAATATGTGGGAGATTTGGAAAATTAAGCTCAGTCCTTCGCCCAACATGGTATACCAGCTGCGCGCGGCTCCGCTCAATCTTCGCCGTGCTCGTCCTTGCGCCTTCTTAGACCATGAAGACAGGTGCTGCGGCACATTGCGCCTCCGGCACAACGTCTGGTATGCCGACCGTTAGACGAAATTGCCGAGCCTTATATTCATTTAAAGGTTTACAGGGAGTATGAGTAGCATGAAACTAAAGTTTGGTTTTAATGTTGTCCATAAGCCAGTTGAAGAATATTTCGAGTATGCCTCAGAACATAATCTAACTCATCTTGAAATTGATTTAATCAAGGAGCATTCCTTTATTGAAACTTTTGATACAAAACGTATAAATAAATTAAGAGGTTTATCCGGGAAATTCGGAGTCACTTTAAGCTTACATACACCATATACAATTAATCCATCTGATAAAATTCCAATGATTAGAGATGCAAATATTGCATATTTAAAAAGGTGTATATTGGTTGCTCATAAATTGAACGCTATGCATGTAACAACGCACCTTGGAAATTGTAATGGTTTACCAAGTTGGACTCGGATGAGACAACAGGCGCTAGAAAGATTAAGTACAAATTTTAGGGAGGTTTTGAAGGATTGTGAAAAGTACAAAATGAAACTTGCTTTAGAAAATGTTAACCCGATGCCAAAAGATTCCGAGTTTTTTTATCTTGGAGATAATATTAAAGATTTTGAATTTCTATTTTCAAAATTAGAGTCACCTTTTCTAAATTTATGTTTAGATGTAGGCCATGCCAATACTAATGAAGGTCCACTGGTTTATATTCAAAAATTCAGTTGTAAAATAATTAATGTTCATTTTCACGATAATAATGGTAAATATGATGATCACTTTGATGTCGGCAAAGGCAACATTCCGTGGGAAAAAGTTGTTGATGCTTTTAAAAAGATTAAATTCTTTGGTCCTTTTATTTCTGAAACTTTTAAAGCAAAACCGCATGAATCGAGAGGCGCTTTATTAGAATATTTTGATCAGCTCGGCAACTTCGCCTAACTACGCATTCGCGGCTCCGTTCGCTGCGCTCGCTCCGCCCAAATCCGGCGCAGCTTCAATCGCTGCGAATGGGGCTTCTTGGTTCGGTGACGCTGTATGACGCTCGGCCGGCGTTATTTGTTTCTATGCGCCGGACTTCGCGAATGCGCGTTTCGTTAGGCGAAATTTGGGGCTTCTTAGTGGCATAAAATCAATTTTATAAAAGTTCTTTTAATAATATTGGGTATAATTGCACCTATTGTAACTATGCTTAGCTTCACTGGCTATTTAACAAAAATATTAAGCTTTATAATGAAAGTGTTTTCAAGAAAACAAAGATATCAGAAAGAAATATTTGCAAATATATTGGATTGGTTTAGATACATTGATTCAAACTTGGGTACAGATAATTTTAGAGAGTCCCATTTAGGTGCTTTAGAAAGAGAAATTGACCACAAATTTTCTGCAAAATATAAAGGTAAATTGATATTAACCTTTAGCAAGCGTTTTAGAAAGAAGATTCTTAAAACCTATGGATTAAAGAATGAGTTTTACACAAATGAAAATTTTTTAAGATATGCAAAATTAAATTATCCTAATGTAGCAACTATAATTGAATTAAGTTCATATGTTAGTAAAAAGAAGTATTCTGTGTTTAAATTAAAATTTGAAGATTATTGGAATATAATACGAGGTAATTTTTACAATTTCTTAGGTCAGTATAATAGCAGTTGGAAGAACCTTAAAAATGGTGATAGAAAATTTACAATAGCTGATATTGAAACTCCAATAAAAATATTAAGATATTACTGCAATATATAATCTATAAAGGTTATGGAGGTTATAGGTTATGTGGGTTATGGGGTCAAATCTCGACATTTGACATATCTTGTCAGACAATACAAAATTGTTCCCAATTGTCAACACAAAATATCCTTAACCGACTTGTATCCTGGAGGCAACTTAAAAGGTTTAAAACAAGTTTTTCCCTCCTTAATGGCTTTTTGGAGCCTTATTCCGGGTATCTCTCCTGTGGTACTGTGAACTTGTTTTTCATTGTATCGATGTAACTCCTGTTGTAAAACGAACTTTGCTTTTTCTATCTCCGTAATATGTTCTCGGGCACATCTACGAATAATTCTATCTTGTAGCCACCGATAAGTGCGCTCTACTTTACCCTTTGCCTGTGCAGATAAAGCGTACCATACCTGCATATTACACTTCTGTACTACTCTTTTCCATTGGGTCAGGACTTCATCCGTCCTGAAGTGTAATTTTATCTTTTACCTAACATGTGGTTTCTTTTTTCTTGACAAAATTTAACCTACAATGTATATTCATTATAACTCGAGTTGTGCATAATGTCATGCACAGATTTGACTTTATCTACCGAATTATTGTGCGAAGTTTTTGGGTCGCCTAAGAACTTGAGGAAGGTAAATATGAAAGCTTTAATACTTGCTGCTGGAGACGGTGGTAGATTTGGCAATTTAACCAGAGATAAACCTAAATCACTAATTAAACTTTTGGGTTTATCTTTAATTGAAAGAGTGATATTCACTGCAAAACAAGCAGGCATCAATGAGTTTGTTATCACTGTTGGTTATCTTGGAGACAAAATAAAAGCAAATTTAGGAGATGGAGAGAAGTTCGGTGTAAAAATAGATTATATTGAGAACGAGGAATGGCAAGAAGGGAATGGGATTTCTGTTTTAAAGGCTAAAGGATTGCTAAAGGAAAACTTTATCCTGTTGATGTCAGATCATATTTTTGATTATCGTATCCTGAAAGAACTTGTTGATTATGGTTTAAGAAGTTCTATTGTTTTAGCAGTTGATAGAAGAGAACCATTGTTAGAAGAAGTGAAAGTTCTGGAAAAGAAGGGGAAAATTGTTGATATAGGGATAGAGATAGAGGAATCAAACTGCATAGATACAGGTATCTTCTTGTGTTCACCAAAGATATTTTCTCATATCGAAGAGACAGTAGAAGAGGGTAAGACTGAACTGGCAGATTGTATTGCTAAGGCTGCTAAGGATAGAGATGCCGATGTATTTGATATTACACAGATTGATAGTTATGTCTCAGGGATGAAAAAAGCCATCAAGCTCTGGTGGGTAGATATTGATACAAAAAAAGATTTAAGAAAGGCTGAGCAGATATTGTGTAAAAATTTAATAAAACCAACCGATGGTTTGATATCTAGATTATTTAACAGACCAATTTCGCTAAGAATATCAAAACTATTGTTAAAATTCAGAATAAACCCGAATTCAATTTCATTTATCAGTTTTATTATCGGAGTGTTATCCGCTTTCTTCTTTTGTATAGGTAATTATTTAAGCATCGTTATCGGTGGCTTACTCGCTCAATTTTCTTCAATCTTTGATGGGTGCGATGGTGAGATTGCGAGACTAAAATTTCAACAATCAAATTACGGAGGTTGGTTTGACGCCGTTCTCGATAGATACGCTGATGCCCTGATCATTTTTGGTATGACTTATGGCTATTGGAGTTTACACAACGATATTTTAATATGGGTCATTGGTTTTATTGCACTTGTAGGCAGTTTTATGAGTAGTTATACAGCAGATAAATACGATGCTATTTACATAAAGAAAGGTAAAACAAGGGGATTTAGGGTAAGAATCGGGAGGGATACGAGATTATTCTTGCTAATGATAGGAGCATTGGCTGGTCAGATATTTTACACCCTAATGGTTATAGGGATTTTGACAAATTTCGAATCAATAAGGAGATTTGTCCTCTTGAGGAATGAATGAAGTCGAAGATTCTCCCGGATTAAATTGTAAAAGTGGATTTTGTAAGAATCTGGATGAGGTTGTTCTGTGAGACCAATCTATCTCGATTATAATGCCACAACACCCGTTGATGAGGAAGTCGCTGAGGCGATGCTCCCTTATCTGAAGGAGTATTTTGGTAATCCATCCAGTTCTCACTGGTATGGGATTCAGACGAAGAAAGCGATTGAGAACGCCAGGAGGCAGGTTGCGGATCTGCTCCATTGCCAGGCAGATGAAGTGATTTTCACAAGCGGAGGGACAGAATCCAACAATTATGCTATCAAAGGGGCGGTTTTTGCCAATCAACATAAAGGCAATCATATCATCACCACATCCATCGAACATCCTGCAGTGCTCGAAGTGTGCAAGTTTCTGGAAGCGAAGGGGTTTGAGGTCTCTTATCTTCCAGTAGATGAGTTTGGGCTGGTGGATGTGAAAGAGGTTGAACGGGCGATAACCTCCCAGAAGATTCTGATTACGGTGATGCATGCCAATAACGAAGTCGGAACCATCCTCCCTATCGAAGAGATTGCTGCCTTAGCTCAAAAGCACGGAATCGTTATGCACACAGACGCAGCACAGAGCGTGGGCAAGATTCCCACTCGAGTGGATGAACTTGGTGTTGACCTGCTTTCTATAGCAGGACACAAGCTGTATGGCCCTAAAGGGGTCGGTGCGTTATATATCAGGCACGGGACTCGGTTGGAAAAGTTTTTCCACGGCGCCCAGCACGAACAAAACCACAGGGCTGGTACAGAGAATGTAATGGAGATCGTGGGATTGGGAAAGGCTTGCGAGATAGCAAATCGTGATTTGGAAAAGAATATGTTACATATGAGGAAGATGCGTGAGAGGTTGTATGAAGGACTTCGAGAGACGCTGAAAAATATGAAACTGAATGGACATCCAGAAAAACGTCTGCCCAACACTCTGAGTCTGAGTTTTTGTGGTATTGAGGCGAATACCATCCTATCTGAGATTGAGGAGGTTGCTGCATCCGCAGGTGCTGCCTGCCACTCGAGTGGGGTCGAACTATCTCATGTTCTCAAGGCTATGAATGTTCCAATGGAATATGCTATGGGGACGGTGCGCTTTTCTACAGGCAGAATGACGACTGAAAAAGATATAGACGAAGCAATTGATATTATCTGTAAAGTGGTGCAGCGACTCGGTTCAACAGAAGTTGCACCGACAGAAATTTCACCGACGGAAATTAAACTGACCCATTTCACTCATGGGTTGGGCTGTGCATGTAAACTCCGTCCCCAAACCCTTGAAAAGATTCTCGCTGATCTCCCTCCTCCGTACGATAAAAAAGTATTGGTTGGGACTGAAACATCTGATGATGCTGCCGTCTATCTTCTGGACGACCATACTGCGCTGATTCAAACGGTGGATTTTTTCACTCCTATTGTTGATGACCCCTACCACTTTGGTGCTATCGCCGCTGCAAATTCATTGAGCGACATCTATGCTATGGGCGGCAGACCCCTGTTTGCACTCAATGTGGTCGGCTTCCCATCAAACCGGATGCCCATAGAGGTCCTCCATCGTATTCTATTAGGGGCACAGGACAAAGCAAAAGAGGCTGGAATAAGCATCATCGGCGGTCACACTGTGGATGACACCGAGCCTAAATACGGGCTTGCAGTTACAGGTACCATTAACCCTGATCGCATTTTGAGAAACAGTGGGGCAAAACCCGGTGATGCCATCATTTTAACGAAGCCGATCGGATTGGGAGTCATCAGCACCGCTATGAAACGCGGATTGGCAGACGAGGAAACAATCGCTCTTGCCATCAAAATTATGAGCACGCTTAACCTCAAAGCATCAGAGGTTATGAGTTCTTTCGAAGTACATGGGTGTACCGATATCACTGGGTTCGGACTGTTGGGGCATTTGAAAGAGATGTCTCGGGCAAGCAAGGTTGATGCGATTGTCTACCATAAACGGGTACCGGTCATCCCCCAGGCATGGGAATTTGCCCTAAGCGGTGCGGTTCCCGGCGGTACGCTTTCCAATTTGGATTTTGTCGCTAACACTGTAGAATGGAAAGAAAAAATCTCTCAGACCACACGGACAATCCTCGCCGATGCCCAGACTTCTGGTGGCCTACTCATAGCCCTTCCTTCTGACCAGAAAGCCCAGCTCCTCTTGGCACTTCAACAAAACGGTGTGAATGATGCTGCCCATATAGGTGATTTTACTCAAGAAGGAACTGGAAAGATCTTCGTTCAATAAATATGAGGAAGGGCGAAGAAAAACCATACCCTACCACTATCCCTGAATGGCCAGAAGCAGAACGCCCAAGAGAGAAACTCATAAAATTAGGTGCTGACAACCTATCCGATGCTGAACTGCTTGCAATTATACTCAGGATAGGGGGTAGAAAAAGGACTGCCCTGGATCTGGCAAGGTATCTTCTGAAAGAGTTTGGCGGTTTTAGAAATCTGGATTCCCTTACGATTTCTGAATTGAAGAAGATAAAGGGAATTGGAACAGCAAAGGCAGCACAGATAAAGGCAACATTGGCTATAGGGAAGAGGTTTCTTAAAGAGCCAAAGGGACCTCAGAAGAAAATTAGAACTGCTGACGATGTAGTTGAATATTGTGCCGAAAGACTCATCCCATATATGAGGGATAGGAAACAGGAGGTGTTTAAAGCCATTCTTCTCGATGGCAAGAATAAGGTGCTGAAGGATATCACTGTTTCTGTAGGCAGTCTTACAGCGAGTATCGTACATCCAAGAGAAGTGTTGAAAGAAGCAATCGCAGAGTCGGCGGCATCGATGATTTTGGTTCACAACCATCCCTCGGGAGAGACAGAACCGAGTGAGGAAGACATAAATCTGACCGAAAGGTTGATCTCTGCTTCCAATATGGTGGGTATACGGGTGTTAGACCATATAATCCTGGGTGAAAATACCTACTTCAGTTTTTTAAAAAAAGGATTGATAAAAAAAAGGGGTTAGTTATATAATTCGATACCCAATTACCGCTTCATCTAATTTCTCCAGTCAAGCGGCATTTTCCTATCGGTATCGGTGTATGCGAAGTTGCGAAGTGGAGCAGAGAGCATATAACGTAAGCGTCGCTTATGCCGTATTAGCTGACGTTGCATGTCCTCGCTACTATTTACCTTCGTTCTGGTCAACTTCAGTAATATGAAAGCCACATTTTGCAAACTGCTTAAGCAGATCCTTCGGTGAAGCATGCCATTGCCCCCACTTCCGAGAAATGTGTTCGGTCCACCCATAATTGTCAAAAGTAAATGTTTCTTCACGATCTCCTTGCAGAGGAATCTTGAAGTTTCCTTTGCGGTAGTAATCTTGAGCGAGATATCCCTCATCCATTTCCGTCATCGCTTTACTAATCATCTCTTCACTGAACTCAGGATATTCATCTTCAAAAAGAACAAATTCCATAGGATATCGCGGCCGAGGAGGTGGATTTTCTGCTGGATACCCCATAACTAATTGCACCAAAGGGAACACGCGCTTCGGCAATTTATACTCTTTTACAATTTCCTCGGCTCTATAAGGAGCACCTCCCAAAAAGCAGCTTCCTAATCCCAAACTTTCCGCTGCAATCACCATATTCTCTGCCATTAGGGAGGCATCTTGAATCCCAAAGAGTAGCAACGAAAGATCATTAGTAACCAACTGCCAATTTCTCTTGGCCATGATAAGTTCCAATTTATGAGAATCGACACAAATCGTGAATAACAATGGCGCTCCAAAAGGATTTCTTTCTTTATCACGCGATAGTAACAGGCTATAAAGTTGAGAAGCAAACGGAGCCTGTTGTCCTGCTCGGACAATTGGTGCTATCACTTCATCAGTTGGTGATTCCTGTTTATAATGACGAATCGATTTGCGATTAAGCATAGTTTGAATTATTGGGTTGTCCGTCATAGTATTTCCTCCTTATTGAGCAATGTCAGCTAACATTTTGCCTACCCATCATTTTTCTCTTCCTTTCTAGCTCTTAGTGTAAACATTAAAGGTATTTTATTTCTATAATCTAGTAAATACCACCAGCCATTTTCATCACATTTCATATCAGGGAACTCCTTATAAAATAATTTATCAAATTCGTTCATAAATTCTATTCGTAAACCAGCCTTAATTAACGAATTTATTATATCATTTAATGACCACTGCCATTGATATGAAGAATTCTTTGGAATATATGTTTCATCCGAATAATCTGGATAATCATTATCCCATTTTGTAGGTTCTTTCCCATGAAAATAAGGATAGATAATCTCTAATTTTCCTCTCCTTGTGTCATCGAATATATGTGTTATAGGATGTCCCTCCATTATATAAAATATGCCACATGGTCTTAAAAAATGATGGATTAATTTAGCCCACTCGTTTAAATCTTTTAACCAACATAAAACCCCTTGAGAAGTATATACTATATCAAACTTTTCAACTAAACGTTTCTTCAAATCATAGATATTGCAGCAAATAAATCTGGACTTTATATCCAACTCTTTCCTTAATTGATTGGCATATTCAATCGATTTTTCTGAAAAATCTACTCCCGTTACAATAGCCCCTTCTCTTGCCCATGATAAAGTATCTAATCCAAAATGGCATTGAAGATGAAGCAATAATTTACCCTTTACATTCCCAATTTCTTCTAACTGAATTTTATCCAGAGTGGATTTACCCTTTTTAAATTCGTTAACTCCATAAGACTTTATATGTACATCAGTAAGTTCATTCCACAGTTTTTTGTTAGTCTCTTCAAATTCATTCATAGGTTCTAATTCCTCTTATCAAAACTTTCAGCTAACGGCTCGCGTGTTTGCGAAGTGCCGAAAACATTTGGGTGAGCAAAACGAACCGCAAACACGCTGTTAACAGCAGTACAATTATTCTTGTTTTGAAACATCTGACAGAAAATTCAAAACGGTCTCGTTAAATTGTTCAGGACGTTCGATGTTTAATGCATGCCCAGCCCCAGGCAATACCACCTTTGTCGAATGCGGAATGTATTTTTTTTGGAGATCAGCTGCCACGTGATAGTCTTGTGGATTGAGTTCTCCTACAATAATCAAAGTCGGGACTTTAATTTTACTCAATTGTTCTGGTGGATAAGGTTCAATACCAATATAGGGGTCATTACTCTTCCAATGCCAGCCTGAATAATCATCAATCATTTGTTTTACCTTCTTAGCAGCATTAGGGTTTTGCATTGCAGGTGCCAAGGGCGAACCCTTGATCCATATTTCTTTCGCCTGTTCAATTCCAGATTCTCTCCCTGTTTGCCAAGTGTTTCCAATCCAGTCGGCAAGTTCTTCGGATAATTCCAAACTGGTAACATCCATCGCGGCATCAGGAAGTAGAAGTGCGATGGTCCTGTCCGGATAGTTCAGGGCAAAATCAATTGCTATTCTTCCTCCAAACGAATGCCCTAATACATGAACTCTCTCTAAGCCTAGAAAGTCAAGGAGCGCGATCAAGTCATCTGTGTGCGAATAACTTTGACCTGTATCAGGCAATGCGGATTTGCCAAACCCACGTAAGTCATATCGAAGGACGCGATAATCTCTTGCAAAGGTAGCAAACTGATCATCCCAACAACGGGTATCAAAGCTCCAGCCGTGGATGAGAACAATAAGATTTCCTGAACCTGCAATTTCATAGTAAAGTTTGGTACCGTTCACTTCAGCGAAACCTATTTCTTTCTTTTTGGAATTGCATGCAAGAAATACCAAAGGGAGAATAAATAGAAGAAATTCAACTGTTTTCATGTTTGTTCTCTCCCGGTTCAATGGTATTTGAAATTGTGATATTTTTTGTTTCCAATTGTATTGCTGCTAACGGCAGACTGTATGAAAACTCTTGTAAAATTTTATTCATTCTATTATAATCATAATCTAAAAGTATGAGAATGTCAAGTCCGAAGGATCCGTAGGCAGAGGAAAGCGGACTTTTTATAATTTTAGCCTATGTTTTTTCGGATAGATTGTAATTTGGTGGACTGACCCCCAAATCCCCCATGATTTATTTCAAGGTACGGCACTGCGTATATCGTCCCGAACGTATCTGAAGATTCCCCGAAGGGAAATTTAGGCGGAGTGCTGAAGGCAAAGTCAGATACGCTCTGTTATACGCCGTGAAATCATACCTTAGTGCATCGCTATCCTCTTTAAATCACCTATAGTTACATTATATTCCTTCATTACTATACGCACTAATCGCCAGAGATTGGTACAATCATCCCAATTGTATTTTAAGACAATTCTTCGATTGTCTTCATTTCCTGAGTTCCACAAGTCCTTCATTTCATTTGTTGTTAATGCATATCTTCTAGGAAATTCAAAGTATTCCTCAAGATGGCCAAGACTCGTGTCCCTAAAAGTCGTAAAGGTTCTAAACGCAGTAATTGTATTTATACAATAATAGTCTTTCTTTAGATACATATCAAAGAAACTTTCAATTCTTCCTATATCTGGACCGTGGCAGAATAAAAAGGTCTCTGAACCTCCACTACGGTTTGTGCAAATATTTAAAAACCTAGAAAATCTTCTCCTTGTTAAAGTCTCATCATATAATTGAAACTTATCTTGACCGTAGCTGTAAGCTCCCAATATGGTCAAGTAGTCGCCTTCGATCCATTCACAATCAATAAATACCTTAGCCATAATAAACCTCCTAATAAAAATAGGAACAGCGACCATTTATTTGTTTTCGCGCTGATAATTTGCCTGCCTGCCGCAAGCGGGGATATACCACCTTATAACTGCCTTTTCACTTATCATCTCCCTTCTCAACTTTCTTTAAGCAAAATGGCTGAAGGAAGCGGATCCAGGTATGCTCTGTTAAGCGACGCGACTTTTAAGACTGACTGAAAGTGGCTTTTGTGGTTTTAATGCACTCACTTTCAGTATGGAGAAGCCGATGATGTTTCCTTCTTCATCAACTTTTTCCATTACTGCATCGTTTTCTGTCTCCCTGAAATAACCAGCTTTTCGCTCAAAAAGGACCTCAAGATAATCACTTTCACTGTCATACCAAATTTTTATTTCTTTTTCCATAGCATTTCACCTCTCTTTATTGTGTCCGTAAAATATGCTGTTATGATGAACAAATCATCAATTAATATTTTAACTACAACACATAAATATTTCTCGGTAACTGGTGTTGTATCATAATGCCGATGAAATAGTTCAACATCCGGATCCGTTATTGATCTGACAATCTGCTCAGGATCCGATAAGGTTTCTCTTATTTTGTCAATCTGCCCGGACATTCTTCAATTTATATTCTGATTTAACTTTATAAAGAGTACTGAATTTGTCAATAACAAAGACACGGAGCACCATCTCTGGATCTGTTGCACAGCATCCCATGCGGGTCTGTGACCGTATGGAATGGATGGATAAACCCCGCACCATGATTTGGTGCGGGGTAAACACAGAATAAAGTAAGTTGGGTTTCCATACCAGATGAAGTGTTGACCCCAAACAGAGAGTAGGGAACAGGCATGCCTGTTCCCTACTCCTTTTAGAAGATGTATGTCACACTCGCATTAAAAGGACCGGTCAAGAAATAAAAATTTCGAATCTCAGGGATGCCGAACGCATCAAGAATCTCAGCCGTGTTGAACATTCCATCGATCACTATTTTACCGAGTTTGATACCCAATCCAAAGTTAAAACTAAAAGGCTTAGAGGTTGTAGTTGTTGTCCAAGTCCTTTTCTCTCCAGTTTGTTCTGTCAATTCTTCTTTTGTTTTCTGTATACTTTTGGATGCACCACCTCTCAATTTTAACCAATCCTTAACGGTTGCCTCAAAACCGAAAACTATTTCGGGTAAAGTGCGCGTGGATGTTTCAAATCTACGCTCAGCCTCATCAGAAGGTATCTCTTTTTCTTTTTCCACTTCGCTTATCAGACCGAATACCAGTATCAAATTTTTAGAAGGACTCATATTGACCCCGACACCGCCAGCCATATCCTGTGATTTGACTTCTTTCTTGGTAGTCTCTGCATCTGTCTCCTCTTCCCAACTTGCATTTATCGTATTTACCCCCAAGAAGGGAACTAACTTTATCCTTCTTGCAAGTGTGTAAAATATTCTTGCATTGATACCGAAAGAGAATTTTCCCTGGTCATTGAATTTTAAATTGAGTTCTTCATGAGAGAAGGTATATTTACTGGCTGAAATAGAGAGGTCAACCCAATCCGCTTTAGCCAAACCAATTTTTACCCCTCCATTAAATCCGAATATTCCAAATGATTCAGAAATGTCGGCGTCAGTTCCCGGATAATCCTCATCGTATGAGTTACCTGCAAGGTCAAGACCTATCCCAAATGTTAGAGCGCCAAACCTGTTGCCGTATATTAGATTGAATTTCGGACTTTCAGAGGGCAATGTATATACAAAATTACCATCATCCATCACTTTATTGATTATGGGAGGAACAGGTTTCCGATTAAGAGAGAGACCGAATGCACCGTAGGTCTGTTTTTTATCGGCAAAGAATAGAGTGGCAGATTGATTAGTCAATTCACCTAAAATCTGATTCGGATACATTACAATTCGAGCAGGAAATCTGAATGGGTCGGTGTTGTCGAGTACGAAATTTCCAACCTGCATTGTTTCCATACGAGTATCTGTAGCAAAAGCAAAGGTGGAGAAGAGAGAAATGAGTAAAAGGGTTATCCAAATCTTTTTCATCTTTTTCACCTCCTTTCCAAAATATTGTAACAATTCAGCCTTATATACAACCCACGAAAAACACGAAAGATCACGAAATTATTTCTTTTTTCAGGTGTTTTGTCTTCATTTGTTTCCCCTTCGTGTTTTTTTTGTGTTTCGTGGGCCGAATAGTTCCAAAGTATTTTATCCTGTTGTAAAGTAGTTTGCAAAGAATCTAAGCCCAAATGTGCTGAGAATTACACCTGTGAGAACGAGTCCACCAATTATTAATTTTGTCCAGTCCTGCCCTTTTAAACTTCCCAAAGATAAGGGCTCTCTTGAGAGATATGCAGATGCAGCATAGAGTTCTTCGCCTATGAGGGTATAATCACAGGCTGTAATGAAGAATGGGAGTTGTGAGATTGCGTCTGTTCCTGCAATCTGGATTGCACCTGTTGATGCACCTGTTTCTGCAAGTATCAAAGACTCTGCCCAAAACATCCCCAAAAAGAAATTCGTTGCAGGTTTTTCTCTAACCATAATACCATCCACAGCGGCTACATAACCGAATTGTGAATAGGTTATATAATAGATATCCTCTTCCCTGTACACATCTGGACGACCTCCATCTAAACAAGCTGCTTTAACCACCTCCTGACAGACAGGCATAACTATCGGGTCTGTGCATGGAACAATCAACCGTGTTTCATACTGTGCAGCCTTTTTTGCTACCTTCGATAGGATGTTCAAAGATGCGAGAGTCGCAACATCACTGATAGTAGAAAGACCAGGGATATAAAGTATCGGCTTCCCCATCTCTGTTGCTCTGCCAATTGCTTCATCCACAGCCTCCAGACCAGCAATTTTTCGCACAAATAGTTCCTTCCCCTTCTTCGCTTGATAGATAAAGTAGAGCAGTAGTGCAGTATAAACGACTACACCGATTAAGACATTCAATCTATCAAGACTAAACCATTCCTGTCCCATAATTTAAACCACAGATTTTTTATTTATATTCACCGTAGAGACACAAAGTTTGTAATTCATTTACAGTCATTCGGTTACGTTAATCGGTTACGATGCCCGTTTCGTCCTTCGGTGACGGAAATCGTGTATTCGTAACCGTTAACCGCTCCACGATACGGGCTTCGTTACCGTTAAACTCTTGACGAAATTTTGCGTTTCTTTGCGTTCATCTGCGTCCATATATTCGTTGTCCTTCTTTTCAATCTATCACCCCGAGCCAGTCACTCATTAAAAACTGGACCCTACCAATTAGCAACGATATTCTTGCCATAACCGTATAACCGAACGAAGCCCCGAACCCTATCATCAAGAATATTATCCCAATCCTCGACATCCCACCTAAAACACCCTTATGTTCTCTTGAGAAGAAGAAATAGGAGAGTGTACACATAACACCAACAATCATAAGGGGTATGCCGATGAGCGCGCCGAACGATGCCAACGATGGATTTTCGACGAAGACATGCCAGGTTTCCAATGAGAAAAACGGCTGCATAGTCCCTTTCATCTGTTCAAGGATACGCATCTGCATGGTAGCAGGTATAGACATTCCAGCACCGACTCCTATATAGAAGGCGATTGACCATCTCGATACCCATCCTACCTTTGGAATGAATCTGAAAAAGAAAAAAAGACCTAAAAGACCAGGGATGATACAGAGTAGTTTGCCCTGTTTAAAAAGTGGCACGACCATATCTGGATAGACTGCGTTATACCAGTAAATGACTAAAAAGTAGCCAGCAGATAAACCTACGAAGAGATGTTCAGCAGCCTTGTAAAAAGGGTTATCTTTGTAAAGGAAAGAATAGATGCAGAGTGTTAAAAGTGCTGCAAGCCATACCCATGGGTCTGGACTTAAATTCATCTTTTCCTCCTTCTTTGGGCAAAATAGGCGACATTACCTATGACTATGAATGCGATGATGACCAGATGGGCAATCGATTGGGAGTCCATCCCTGCACTCGCCTTACTATGACTCACCTGTAGTTTCTCGTATTCTTCCTTGCTCAAACTCTCCTTCCGTTTTTTATCAACCCCTAATCTCTCCTCGAGTTCATTGACCAACTTCTCATATTCTGATGCGCCTTTTAATCCTCCGATGAGTCCCACTAACTGGTCTGTCTGTAAGAAGGGGTAGTAGTCAGCAGCCGAAACAGCAGTAACCCCAGCAGCGATGGTTTGATGGTATCTGGAACCCGCATACATCATCCACAGTTCAGGAATGGCGGCTGCAGACAGACATATAACAAGTGGAATATCATCGTAGTTGTGAATCTCTCTCATCATAGGGATTTCGCCTATCGGTCTATTATAATAATCTGTAAGAAATGCTCCGTGAATATCTTCCCCCATTCTCAAAATGACCGCACCAAACCCTGGTTTAAAACCTAAATATACATAATCTTCCCCTTCCTTCTTTCCATACTCCTTTGCAATTCTTGTTGTTGCCATCTCTCCAATACCAGGACCTGCACGATGAAGGGATAATACCAAGACCCTGATGTTTCTTGAAAAGCAGTGTCTTAAGATCGCAAGCGTCATCGGATATAACTCCGGCATAGCAGCAGGGTCATAATCTATAGATAGCATTAAGGGTGGACCATCAGGTGGGATTGAATCTACGGCATTGAAGGTATCCTGAACAGGTTTGGATAGATGGGTCGGAAGTCCAATAGGAAATAGAAGGGGGAATATCACCGCTAATGCGATGAGTAGAAATATTAGTCTTCTATCAATTCGCATCAATTTTTCCAAGTTCATTATTTACCACCTCCAATATAAGAGCGTTCTATACCAAGGATGATCTTCAATGCGGTGGATATCATACCCAAGCCAACGCCTATCACTATCCCTCTCTTTGCCGCCATATTGGGATTGGTGAGTATCCACTCTGCTATCCCTGGGATCTTATGCCACAGATAGTAACCAAAGGGAATCCTCCCAAGCATCAGCACGACCGCTGCAATGAGTAGAAGGGTAGCCTCCACCGTTCGTGCACGGAATGCCCGATAAGCCGCACTGGCAATATAAAATGCTAAGAGTGAGAACATCGTTGCCTCGAGTGGAACTTCGACATATTCAAATATTTTCATAAAGAGTGTTCCTTCCTGAATACCTGTGATGAATCCAACTGCGAGCATAAACACAAGCCCACCTATAGTGATGATACTGTATTGCCAACCCTTGCTCTTCTTTGAAATCTTTGCCCAGTGGACCTTGATGAGCGTTCCCGTTCCTAACACCAATGAGAATGCGAAGACTATTCTATACCAGTCGAGTATAGTCCTATAAAATTCCTGGGAGACCCTGTGGGGGATGAAAAACTGAACCACCATTGAGACACCCATAACAAAGCAGATGGCGAGTGGTAGTTGTCTACGCATATAAACCTCCTTCAATCCAACCTGATATTGTTAAAAAACCACAGATAAACACAGGTAAACACTGTCCTCTCAACTTCATCTCCCAAGCAAGCGAATTTTGATGAACTTGATAAAAAAATTACAACCGTGAGTTCGCAGAGAATACAGAGTAATGAGATTGTGGAGTGAAAGAAATCCTTTCTCTGTGTTCATCTGTGTTCACCTGTGGTTTCATATTCTTTTCACACTATCTTCAACTTGAAAATAGACCAAGAAACCAGTCAGACCCAAAAGAAACGAGTATGACACCAGCGACTATAAGACCACCAATTATTAATTTTGTCCAGTCCTGCCCTTTTAAACTTCCCAAAGATAAGGGCTCTCTTGAGAGATATGCAGATGCAGCATAGAGTTCTTCGCCTATGAGTGTATAATCACAGGCAGTAATGAAAAAGGGGAGCTGGTGTATAGCATCTGTTCCTGCAATCTGGATTGCACCTGTTGATGCACCTGTCTCAGCGAGTATCAAAGACTCTGCCCAAAACATTCCCAAGAAGAAGTTCGCTGCAGGTTTCTCTCTGAGCATAATCCCATCCACTGCCGCTGTATATCCAAACTGACTGAAAGTGATATAGAAGATATCATCTTCCCTGTACACATCCGGACGACCAACATCGAGACACGCCTCCCTCACTATTTCCTGACATACTGGCATAACTATCGGGTTTCGATTTGGTACTATCACCCTCGTCCCGTGTACAGCTGCTTTTCTTGCTATACGACCTAAGATATTCAACGATGCAAGGGTTGCCACATCGGATATGGTGGAGAGTCCTGGGATATAGAGCACGGGTTTACCCATCTCAGTTGCTCTCCCTATCGCCTCATCGACCGCATCCAACCCTGCGATCTTACGAACAAATAGCTTCTTACCTCTTTTTGCAAAATAGATAAAACTTAAAAGTAATGTAGTATATACCGCAACGCCTATTAAGACATTCGTTCTTCCACGATGGAAGACATTACCATGGGACCAGACCTCATCTGTCGGTTCCGAATCCGCATAAGCACTTCCACGCTCTGTCCTTATAATGTAACGATATTTCACACCATCTTCTACTTTATCTACATATCTTTTAGTAGCAGCATCTACCCAGTCAACAGGGGTATAAACACTGTCAGGAAGAGCCATCCTCAATATCCTGTATCCTTCGGCATCGGGCGATGACTCCCATGTAATCGTGATGCTACCGCCGGCATCGTTGGGAGTATCGAATACTCTCACATCTTTTGGGGGGGAAATCTGTAAATATAGTAGTGTGAGCAACACTATGGTGGTCATTGTATAATGTGCAACCAATCTTTTAAGAGAAAGGTCATTCTACCAATCAACAATGAAATTCTTGCCATCACGGTATATCCAAAGGATGCACCGAATGCAATCATTAGAAACCATATACCAAACTTGGCAATCCCACCAAATGTGCCTTTATGCTCCTTAGAAAAGAAGAAGTATACTAACCCAGTCGTTACCCCCACAAAGAGAACTACACTACTAAAAGTTACAAGAGGGACGAGTGTAGCTGTAACCTGTTCGAGAGCATTCGTCTGGAGGTAGGTGATTAAGTAATAACCAGCATAAGTGCCAACAATGAATGCGAGCGGCCAGCGAGAGATCCATGATATCTTTGGTACAAGATGGAGCAACATCATAATTCCCAATACAAGTGGGATGATAAAAATAGGACGTCCCTCTTGAAATAATGGAACAAAGAGATTGGGCTGTAATACATTATGATAATAATAACATGCCCAATATCCAGCACTCACTCCAATAAAAAGGTGCTCTGCAAACTTGTAGAATGGATTATCCTTGTACAGAAAACTGAATATACAGAGGGTCAGAAGAGCTGCTATCCATATACCGATTGTTTCGAACATTTTTTTCCCTTCCCTATACCTTCTTTCTTTCCTTTCTTCTGGCTATAAAGTATATAACATTGCCAAAGATAATGAATACTATAATGAGACTATGAGCAATTGACTGAGCATCCATACCAGCACTTCCCGTTCCTTTGTATTTCAGTAAGGTTTCATATTCAGCAGCCCCTTTCATCCCTCCCAAAAGTCCAACTAACTGGCCTGCCTGTAGATAAGGATAGTATGCAGGAGCCATGACAGCTGTGATACCAGCACCAACTTTCTTACCATATCTGCTGTGTGCGATCATTACCCATTCTCTTACCCCGGGGTCTCCAGCTGAAAAACAGACTGCGAGCCCAAAACTATCGAAGTTTTTCACACCTTTCATTATAGGAAATTCCTCAATAGAAGTGCCGGCATAGTCTTCGGGAAAAGTTTCAGGGATGTTCTCTGCCATTGCTGATATGACGACGATTCCACCTGCTTTGAAACCTAAATTTATATAGTCTTCTCCATAAGTCTTGCCATACTCTTCCGCTAATAATTCAAATGCCTCCTGCCCTAAAAGGACTCCAGTTGGCCAGAGCCCCATACCGACAAGTTTAATATTTTTTGAAAAACAATGTCTCACTACCCCCAGATTCATTGGATAGACCTCGGGCATAGTTGACGGGTCATAGTCAAAGGAGAGGAGCACCTTTGAACCCGGTTTTAGTTCTTCTATAGCATCGTAAAGTCCCTGAGCAGGTGGGCTAACCATTATAGGGAGACCAATTGGGAATAGAAGCGGAATTATGACAGCCAGAGAGATTGCTACAAAGATAATTCTCCTATCAATGGTCTTCAGTCTATCTACTATGCTCACTTTCCACCTCCTAAATAAGTGCGTTCTATCCCCAGTATGATTCTTAGAGATGTACTCACTGTACCAAGGGCTATCCCAATCATAATTGCCCGCTGTCCAGCCATATTTGGATAGCTCATTATCCAATCTCCCGCAAAAGGAATTTTACTCCATATATAACCACCCAGAGGGACTCTGCTCAGCATTACAACTATAGCGGCAATTAACAAGAGGGTAGCTTCAATCGTCCTTGCTCTGAATGCTCTATAAGATGCACTCGCTACAAAAAATGCCAATAAGGCGAACATCGTTGATGCCATAGGGATGTGTAGATTCCAGAAAAGATAGAAAAAGAATGTACCTCGTTCAATACCCCAGCCAAGTCCAGAGATGAGCATTACTGTTAGACCTGTTAAGAGGACTATACTGTATCCCCAACCAGATGTCTTACGGGAGATTCTTCCTGAATGAATTTTAAGGAGGTTACCAATCCCTAAAATCATAGCGAAGGCTGCAATAATAAGATACCATTGATTGAAAAGTTGCTGCATCCCGGCGAAAGGTTCGTGAGGGATAAAGTATTGAATTATCATCACTATTCCAGCGATGAAGGTAATAATAAGGGGTATCTGTCTTTTCATAATTTTCTTTTTATTGTCCTACTGTCAACAATGTAGTGAGCCAGCCAATTCCAAGAGTTGCAAGCACACAACCAAGAATCAAAATTCCAATAAAGATAGCTTTACCCAAGTCCTGACCTTTCAGAGAGCCAAGAAGTCGGGACTCTTTTGACAGGTAAGCACTTGCTGCAAAGAACTCCTCTCCAATCAGTGTATAGTCACAGGCGGTTACGAAGAAAGGTAGTTGAGCAGGCATTGCTGTTCCTGCAATCTGGATTGCTCCTACAGAATGTCCAGTTTCGGCTAAAATTAAAGATTCGGCATAGAAAGCTCCCATAAAAAATACTGCAGCCGGCCGTTCTCGTATCATTATGCCATCAACTCCAGCAGCATATCCAAACTGGGCATCTGTAAGATAGCGTATCTTATCAGGATCAAAGAGATCAGGACGTCCAGCATCGGTAAAAGCCTCTTTAACAGTCTCCCGTGCTGTAGTCATCACTATAGACCTTGCAGTAGGAACCAGTAAGGATGCCTCATACTCTGCCGCCTTCCTTGCTACTCTGCCTAAGATGATTATCCCGGCTATTGTCTGAATATTATCCATATCCTGAATTCCGGGAATAAAGAGAATCGGTTTTCCCATTTCTGTGGCGCGACCTACCGCCTCATCCACAGCTTTAAGACCCGCTATAGGTCTGATATAAAGTTCTTCCCCTCGTTGTGCTCTCCGAATAAACCATAAGACGAATGTTGAAAGTAAAACTGCTGCCACCAGCATATTGATTCTTCCTCGATGAAACCACTGTGCACTTGATCTCACTGCTTCGGTCGGTTCCGAATCTATAAAATTTACACCATCGGTAGTTCTTACTATATAATAATAATCTTTGCCATCAATTGTATTACCATCAATATATTCCTCGGAACCGGCAGGACTAGTTGTGATAATATTATAGACACCGTCTTTTTCAACCGAGCGCAATATCTCATATTCTTTTACGCTAAAAGACCCTGCTCCGTCATCTAAAGACTTTTTCCATCTGACAATAATACTCTCTCCACTATCATTTGGTTTATCCTTTACAGTCACTTCTGTCACTGGTGCTGGTAGGAGTATTTCAATCTGGGCTTGTAGTTGGTTCGCTCCGTATGCAATTACAAGAAGAAACAGAAAGGGGGTAATAAATCTTTTCACTTTATAAACTTTTAAAAATATAAAAAATCTTGTCAAGGGAAAAAGACACCCCAAACTCCTTTTTTTCTCCTCCATGGGTAGAAAATTTGAGTGTTTAATGTTTTTACAACTCAATTACAAATTGCGGAACTGCTCCGAATTACGGATTTTTATTGACAAAAAGTCTCCATTTACTACATTTACCATACATGGCTGTAATAATCAAAGAAATTTCTCTGCCCGTAGCATTTATAATAGGAGGAGTCCACTCGATAGGCTATTTGCGTAAATATGGAGTTGTGCGAAATTTCCAGCAATGTGAGGAGGATATATAGGTGAATACAAGCTTCACCGACAAAATAGAACAATTCATAACAGAAATACCCAAGGTAGAACTTCATCTCCATTTGGAAGGGGCTATCCCTTTGGAAACACTGTTTGATCTTATCCAAAGGGAGGGGAGAGAATCATCAATCAAGAACCTCGACGATTTGCATAGAAAACTTACTTACACTGATTTTGCACACTTTATTGAGGTGTGGACCTGGAAGAATACTTTCATCAAGGAAGAGAGAGACTTTGAAGAAATAGCCTATCAGGTATTGGGTAACCTTAGCAAACAAAATGTTAAGTATGTTGAGGCTTTTTATGCTCCTGGGGATTATTGGAGACAAGGATTGTCTGTACAAGAGATCACAGAGTATTTAATTAAAGGCAAAGAAAGGGCACATCGTGATTTTGGTATTCGAAGTGAATTAATCATAGACCTTATAAGAGACCACGGGCCAGAAAGAAGTATGCAATACTTGGAAGAAGTTACGGCCTATTTGGACAAAGGTGTTATTGGTGTTGGGCTTGGGGGGAGTGAGCAGAGTTTCCCAGCTGAACCCTATGCCCCTGTTTACGAGGAAGCGAGGCAGCGAGGTTTCAGGCTTACTGCTCATGCAGGTGAGGCGGCAGGAGCTAACTCTATATGGACTGTTGTTGAGAAATTGGGTGTTGAACGGATTGGACATGGAGTGAGGGCGAATGAGGACCCCCAACTTCTCTCTTTGCTTGAGGAAAGACAAATTCCATTGGAGATGTGTGTGATGAGCAATGTGAAGACTGGGGTTTGCGAATCTGTAGAAGATCACCCCATAAAACAATATTTCCAACAGGGATTAATGGTGACGGTGAACTCTGATGACCCCACCATGTTCAATACTTCTATCAGTCAAGAATATTTAGTATTGACTCAGAAACTTGATTTTACACCAAATGACCTGAAACTTCTGAGTATGAATGGTATTGTCGCTTCTTTCATGTCAGATGAGGATAAAGAGTTAATAAAATCCCAGTTTGAAAAAAAATGGCAGCAATTATTAAACAAGTATTTCTGAAGGCCAGTTATATGGTGACAACTTCGGATATCAGTGTGTATCTGGTTCGGTGTGCCATATGTATTGAGGAGATTACATGAGAGTTTTATTTACATACTTCGTTTTTCTAACTACTGGATTTGTTCTCGTTATACCCGTGTTTCCTCAATCAAATTCTTATACTTGGGTAGAGCGGTATGAACAATCTGAGAACATAGTAAACCGGATACCACTTCCTGATGGATACGAAAGAATCAACACAATCCCTGGCCCTTTTGAAGACTGGCTGAGGCATCTTCCTCTTAAGACAGGTAAACCTCCTGTTCATCTTTATGATTGTAGAGAAAAACCTAATCAGAACGCTCATTACGCGGTTGTTGATATAGATGTGGGTGATAGAAACCTCCAGCAGTGTTCGGATGCTATGATTCGGCTTCGGGCAGAATATTTGTATTCTATTGGTGAATGGGATGCCATCCATTTTAACTTTACCAGTGGGCATAACGCTGAGTTCAGGAGGTGGATTGAAGGGTATAGACCGATAGTTAATGGAACTAGGGTCGGATGGGAGAGATCTGCAAAAAGAGACTCTTCCTATGTCAGTTTTAGAAAATATTTGAATACGGTCTTCATGTATGCCGGTTCGTATTCTCTGAATCGGGAATTACGCAAAGTCCAAGACATAAATGAGATGAAGATAGGCGATGTTTTTATTGAAGGGGGCTTTCCAGGTCATGCTGTAATAGTGCTGGATATGGCTGTCAATAGAAAAACAGGGGAGAAATTATTTCTTCTAGCCCAGAGTTATATGCCAGCGCAGGACATACATATTCTGAAAAATCCTATGGATTCTAAACTCAGTCCTTGGTATGATCTCGAATTTGGAGAAATACTTTATACTCCTGAATGGATTTTCAGCAATACAGATTTGAGGAGATTTTGATGAACATACGGCGTTTAATGCCAGATTGGTGGCTCACTTCGTTTGCCCAAATTTTTCTGCGACAGGTAAAAATGCTTGACATTTATAACGCTTTTATTATATTAAACAAGGAGACGGATTATATGGTTAAGCTCTGTTTCTCACAAAAACTTCCCAAACACGCAAAATGTTATATGAAGTGGTTGGCAAATATTTAAGGGGGTGATAAGAATACTCGATTAAATTTTCTGTAAAGTTTTCAATCAGTTCTCTTGTCTTTAATAATGTTCTCATTACAGAGGTCAGAATTGCTATTTTGCTTCTACCTCCGAAAGAAACGTTATTGGGCAGAGAGAAGTAAATAAGGAGGTTAGAATGCAAGGTAGTAAACTTTATGTGGGAAACATTGATTATTCTGTAACCAATGAGCAGTTGGAAGAATTGTTTTCCAATTATGGTGAAGTCAGGCAAGTCAATATAATTGAAGGGAGAGGTTTTGGATTTGTTGAACTGTCTAACCCATCAGAAGCTGAAAAAGCAAAAGGAGCATTGGACGGTACCGATTTCAAAGGACGTACCTTGAAAGTTGACGAAGCTCGTCCACCTAGAGATAGACAAAAAAGGGATTATCAAAGATATTAGAATAATTGGAAGATAATCCAAATTTACCCCCTACACCTATGATAAGTGGGGGGGGGGGGGGATAAATCAGTAACACGCCAGCCACTTCATATAACACACGGGTTCACGCTACGTCGCCTTTTGGCGGCACAGCCCTTTGGTAAAAAATTGATAACGATAGTTCTGGGGACACAATACTTATTTTTCTCATTTGGATCTCTTAATTTCTTTGGAGCGGGTTTTTGCGGTATTAATATGCGGTTAGTTTCCTCTGTGCCATATTACCATCATACCTAAAACGGAGCAAATATCGATAGTTATGTATTGTGTCCCCTGAATTATAGAATGGATTTTTAGAAAAACAGATTTGAAGAGATTTTGAAAAATAAAAGTGTTTTTTTACTTGACTTTAATTTTTTATTATATAAGATAAAAAAGAGAAAGAAAAATGGACAGATTTTTCTGTTCTGGTTATACGAGGAATTTCAAAGGAAGTGGAGACAATAGTCCGAATATTCAAGCCTGCCCCCAAT
>JAUXAN010000017.1 GCA_030619885.1 bacterium | reverse complement strand
GCGTCCTATTATAATTTTAGTATTGACAATAAAGAGAAATAATATATATAAAACACATGTCTTCTAATTTAGCAGTGATTGGCGAGAGGGATTCGGTCCTCTCCTTCAAGGCGTTAGGGATTCCTGTGTTTGGAGTAGATAGTTTGGACCAGGCGAAAGAGACGATGAGAAAATTGATAGAAGAAGAGTATGCACTCATATTCATAACCGAAACTCTGGCATCAGGGATGTCGGATCTACTCCAAGAAGTCACGACGAAACCAGTTCCGGCAATCATTCCAATCCCCACGAGTAAAGGAAGTAGTGGTTTTGCACTCAATAGGTTGAGGGAGACAATAAAGAAAGCAGTGGGTGCAGATGTATTTAAGGAGGAACGATGAGAAAAGGCAGAATAGTTAAGGTTTCAGGACCGCTCGTGGTTGCAGAGGGTATGTCAGGTTCCAAGATGTATGATGTGGTAAGGGTGAGCGATAAGAAGTTACTAGGAGAGATAATTGAACTGAAAGGAGATCTGGCATCCATTCAGGTCTATGAGGAGACAGGAGGTATAGGACCTGAAGAACCTGTATATTCGACAGACGAACCCCTATCGGTTGAACTTGGTCCAGGTCTTGTGGAACCGATCTACGATGGAATCCAGAGACCTCTGGACCTTATAAAAGATCTGGTTGGTGACTATATCACAAGAGGCGTATCCCTGCCCGCACTCTCGAGGAAGAAAAAATGGAAATTTATGCCAGAGAAGAAAAAGGGAGACAGGGTTACAGGTGGTGATATACTCGGTGAAGTGCAAGAGACGAGTTTGGTTGTACACAAGATTATGGTTCCACCAGACATTGAAGGAACTATTGAGGAGATAAAAAAAGGCGATTTCACGATAGAAGATGTAATCTGTAGAGTGAAGAGTGATGATGGGCTACATAAATTGACGATGATGCAGAGATGGCCTGTGAGAATCCCAAGACCTTATAAAGGGAAACTGCCCCCTCATATACCACTCACAACAGGACAGAGGGTTATCGATACATTCTTTCCCATAGGAAAGGGTGGAACCGCTTGCTGTCCAGGACCTTTTGGCTCTGGCAAAACGGTCATACAGCATCAACTTGCCAAATGGGCGGATGCAGAGATCATAGTTTACATAGGGTGTGGTGAACGTGGAAATGAGATGACAGATGTGCTTTTAGAATTTCCAGAATTGAAGGACCCCAAAAGTGGAGAGCCTCTTATGAAGCGGACAGTGCTCATAGCAAATACATCCAATATGCCTGTAGCAGCCAGAGAGGCATCGGTCTATACAGGGATAACTATTGCAGAATATTTCAGAGACATGGGATATTCTGTCGCAGTGATGGCAGATTCTACATCGAGATGGGCAGAGGCTATGAGAGAGATCTCAGGTAGATTGGAAGAGATGCCGGGTGAGGAAGGGTATCCTGCCTATTTAGGCGCAAGGGTCGCCGAATTCTATGAACGTGCAGGAAGGGTTACCTGTCTTGGTAGCGACCATAGAGAGGGGACCCTTTCGGTCATCGGTGCCGTCTCACCCCCTGGTGGAGATCTCTCCGACCCTGTCGTTCAGGCAACATTGAGGGTGGTGAAGGTTTTCTGGAGCCTTGAGGATAAACTTGCTGCACGGAGACACTTCCCAGCTATCTCCTGGCTGAATAGTTACTCACTCTATACTGCTGATCTCAGAGACTATCTAAAAAAAGAAGTGGGCGAGGATTTCATAAATCTCCAAAGGGATGCGATGCGGCTTTTAGAGGAAGAAGCAGAACTTGAGGAGATAGTGAGATTGGTTGGTCTGGATGCACTCTCCCCTTCTGATAGATTGGTCTTAGAGGTAGCGAAGTCTATAAGGGAAGATTTCTTGCATCAGAATGCCTACCATGAGATAGATACCTACACATCTTTAAAAAAACAGTATAATCTACTCAAGCTCATTCTCCACTTCTACTATTGCTCCAAAGAGTCGTTGCAAAAAGGCGCTTCCATCACCGATATAGAGAAACTAAAAGTTAGGGAGAAGATTGCGAGGGCAAAGTATATAATTGAGAAGGATGCTGACAGGATTACAGATTTAGAGCGTGAAGTGGAGAAAGAAACAAAGGCCGTTAAAAATGCATAAAATATTTATAGTCGTCGGTGCTGGTATAATCTGCATTGCCGAGGTTTTGCTGTTCTCCAAAGTCCGGCCGGTCGCTATATTCTTCACTCCAATTGTGTGGACTGGCTATATCCTGCTCATAGACGGCATAATCTACAGCATAAGAAAGGAATCCCTCATAATATCTCGAACAAAAGAATTCATTCTAATGCTCTTTCTCTCACTAATATTCTGGATAATATTCGAGTTCTATAACCTGTATATAGAAAACTGGTTCTACATAAACCTCATCCGTTCAAAACCACTTCTTATCTTCGGATGCTCGTGGGCATGGATGACCATTATGCCTGGGCTGTTTGAAACTGCAGAACTATTAGAAAGTTTGAAGTTCTTAGATGTAAAGATAAAACGCTTCAAAATGAACAAGATTTTTTTGAATGCCCTTTTAATATGTGGGTTTTTTCTTCTGCTATTACCACTATTCGTTCCAAAAACTTATGCTAAATGGCTTGCCATCCCCGTATGGACAGGTTTCATTTTCTTCTGTGACCCAATCAATTACAAGTTTGGTGGCAAGTCTCTTTTAGGGGATTTTGAAGGTGGGCGTGCAGGTAAATTTCTATCGCTGTTCGTAGGTGGGCTTATATGTGGATTTCTATGGGAGTTCTGGAACCACTGGGCTTATACCAAATGGATATATGGGTTTCCATACTGGACCTATCCAAAACTCTTCGAGATGCCTCTTTTAGGATACCTCGGCTTTCCTGCACTCACATTAGAATATTATGCTATGTATAATTCAACAAAACTGTTACTAAACACTGAAAGATGAAACCACAGATTAGCACAGATTTTCACAAGATAAAAAAATCTGGTGTTAATCTCGTGTAATCTTGTGGCTTATATTTTCATTTAGGGAGGGGTTATGCAGAGAGAGTATCGGACGATATCAAGAATTTCAGGGCCATTGATGTTGGTGGAGGGTGTTGAAGGGGTAAAATTTGAGGAGCTGGTGGAGGTAGAACTTCCAAATAAAGAAAGAAGAAGTGGTAAGGTTTTAGAAATTGACAGGGATAAGGCTCTGGTTCAGATATTTGAAGGGACAGCGGGTATAGATATACCAACGAGTAAGGTAAAGTTCCTCGGGAAAGGAATTGAATTTCCGCTTTCACTCGATATTCTCGGAAGGGTGTTCGATGGACTCGGAAGACCCAAAGATGGCGGTCCAAGAATAATACCAGAAGTGAAAAGAGATGTAAATGGAGCTCCTATAAATCCTTATGCAAGAAATTATCCAAACGAATTTATACAGACAGGTATTTCGGCAATTGATGGGCTGAACCCATTGGTCAGAGGGCAGAAACTGCCCATCTTCAGTGGTTCGGGTCTTCCTCATAACCATATCTCCGCCCAGATTGCACGCCAGGCAAGGGTTTTGGGAAAAGAAGAAGAGTTTGCTGTCGTATTCGGTGCTATGGGTATAACCTTCGAAGAATCCGAGTTCTTTATCAAAGACTTTACAAATACGGGTGCAATTGAGCGAGCCTGTCTGTTTATAAATCTTGCAGATGACCCTGCGATTGAAAGAATAGCTACCCCAAGGGTCGTCTTCACTGCAGCAGAGTATCTAGCATTTGAAAAGGGGATGCATGTGCTCGTACTATTAACGGATATGACAAACTACTGTGAAGCTTTAAGAGAGGTAGCGGCCGCAAGGAAGGAGATACCTGGAAGGCGAGGGTATCCAGGATACCTCTATACGGATCTGGCAAGCATCTATGAGCGTGCAGGCAGGATAAAAGGGAGGAAAGGTTCTATAACGCTCATCCCAATCCTGACGATGCCCGAAGATGATAAGACCCACCCGATACCAGACCTGACAGGATATATAACCGAAGGACAGGTGATACTATCGAGGACATTGCACAGAAAGAAAGTATCCCCTCCCATAGATGTCCTTCCTTCTCTCTCCCGACTCAAGGATAAAGGAATAGGGGTTAACAAGACAAGGGAAGACCATGCAGATATATACAATCAATTATACGCTGCCTATGCGAGAGGTAAAGAGGCACAGGAACTGGCCGTGATATTGGGAGAGGCTGCTCTCTCTGAAATGGAAAAATTATATTACAACTTTGCAGAGATATTCGAAAATAAATATGTATCTCAGGGAGAGTATGAAAATCGTAGTGTGGAAGAAACATTGGATCTTGGTTGGAAGCTCCTTACTATGTTCCCCACTTCCGAGTTGAAGAGGATACGGGAAGAATTTCTGGCAAAATATTATGACAAATTTAAAGGAGAAACTTTATGAAACTTGAAGTAAATCCAACGAGAATGGAACTTTTAAAGTTGAAGAAGAGACTCGTCCTTGCGCAGAGAGGTCACAAGTTATTAAAAGACAAACAGGATGAGTTGATGAAACGCTTGCTGGAGGCAATAAGTGAAATTCGCTCTCTTAGACAGAGGGTAGAAACCGAGTTGACAAAGGTAAATAAAAGGTTCTTATTCGCTGTAGCAGGTATGTCAAGGAATGCAGTGGAGGAATCATTTTTACTTCCTGGGATGAAGGTCACAGTTGAGGTGGAACGTACCTATTTAATGAATGTGAGAATTCCAATTTTCAAATGTTTAACAGAAGGAAAGATTCACTGTTACGGATTTGTAGATACATCAGGTGAACTTGATGCATCTTTGGTACATTTGGAGAAGATACTCAAAGACCTCTTTGAACTTGCAGCAAAGGAGAAGACAATAGAATTGTTAGCTGATGAGATCGAAAAGACGAGAAGGAGGGTGAATGCATTAGAATATGTGCTCATCCCAAATATAGAAGATACTATCAGATACATTACTATGAAACTGGCTGAGATAGAGAGGTCAGATCTGTCCCGTCTAATGAGGGTAAAAGAAATCGTTCGCGCACACTGAAAAAGGGGGTATTATGAAAAAATTAAAAGGGCCGTGCAGGGTTGCTCTGGTGGACTGTCTGGCGGTCAAAGAAAAAGACAAAGTTTTAATAATTACCGATGAAGTTTTGCGCAAGATTGGATATGCATTCTTTCAGACTGCAAAGGAACTCGGGATGGATGTCGTTTTAACAGAGATAGTCCCGAGAAAAAACCATGGGGAAGAACCGCCTGAAATTGTAAGTGAACTGATGGAGAATGCCGATGTGATTATCGCACCCACGAGTAAATCTTTAAGCCATACCACAGCGAGAAAGAACGCAAATAAACAGGGTGCGAGGATTGTTACACTCCCAAATATAAATGAAGACATTATGGTACGCACACTCTCATGTGACTATAACAGAATAAAAGAATTGACTGAAAAATTGACAAAGATTCTAACTGCAGGAAAAGAAGCAACGGTCGTGAATGAACTCGGAACCGATATATCCTTGAGTATAGAAACGAGGAAAGGGCTATCAGATACGGGTATAGTTCACACCCCTGGCAGTTTCAGTAATCTGCCAGCGGGTGAATCATTCATTGCACCACTTGAAGGCACAGCCAACGGGGTTATATGTTTCACGGGGTCATTTGCAGGTGTTGGAAAATTAAAAGGCACTCTAAAGATTTATGTGGAGAACGGACTGGCAGTCAAAGTTGAGGGTAATAGGAAGGTAGAAGAAAAATTCAAGACCGCTGGAGAACCTGAGAGGAACATTGCAGAACTCGGTATAGGAACGAACTACAAAGCAAAACTCTCAGGAAATGTTTTAGAAGATGAAAAAGTACTCGGGACAGTCCACATTGCACTTGGAGATAATCATACCTTTGGTGGCAAGGTGCACGCAAAATTTCATCACGATGGGATGATAGTAAAACCAACACTCAAAATAGATGGAAAGCTAATAATGGAGAGGGGCAAACTTGTGGTATAATTATCCCAGATTATGCATTAATCCGGGAAATCCCAATACTACCAAATCCAAAATCCAAACTAAATCCCAATTTCCAAATCCCAAGCAATCTAAGTAGGGAACAGGCATGCCTGTTCCCTACGAGACTGCTTTTTTCTTTATCTGTTTTTTGAGAATAAAAATTTTACCGCAATGACCAATAACGCAGCAACCTGAGAGACGGTCGCTGTCGTTAGAGCCATTATAGCTTTATCAGAAAGATTGGTCAGACCGAACCCGTTGAAGAAAAATAGAGAGATACATGCTGCGGTAGAGAACCCTAAAAGACAGAGAAGAAATGTTACAACTTTTTCACGCAGAGATAGAGTTCGACTGATTTCGGTAATCCGTATCTCTTCGAGTGCATCGGGTATGGAGGTCCTTGCCTTGTTGAGCATCCTTTTGTTTTTCAGATTTTGGACGAGAAGCGAGACAGAGACCTTAAGCAGTTCTTCAACAGTCTTGGAGTCAGTCTTATTCTTAAGGCGGTCTAAATAATTCGACCCATCGTCGAGTTGAAATCTCATATCTATTTTTTGTCAATCCAATCTGCAAAGTTTACCTGAATTTCGCCTGTTGCGTGCAACTCGCTACCAGATTTTACTTCCGTTGCCCAGAACTCTACAATTGCCTTTGTGCGAATGACAAACGATGTGTCAGCGAGAGCACTGAGAGGCGGCATCAGTTTAGCATCTACTGGAACAAGAACAAAATTTACAGGCGTAGGGGCATCTCCGGATTTTATGGTTTGGCATAGACCACCTTCGTGGGTTTCAGGGACTTCAGTTCCTCCATCTGTCCGTTCAAAAGAAACTCTGTATCTTATCACATACGCAGCATATCCTGTAATTGGTACTCCACTGGGGTCGTTAAAGGAGACAACAAATTCTAAATGAGCGCTTGCTTCGTCTTCATAGTAGATCCATGTTGTTTCAGCAGGAGAAACGGTTGTGTCCACTCCCACAAAATGCCTTACATCACACTTAAAAGGCGGAGAGGTCCCCCCAGGCTCAATAGTAAATTCGGTTATCCTGAAAACCGACTCCGTGTTCTTCGAACACGAAATCATCAGAACCACCGCTAAAATTAAAAATAGTCCTTTTCTTTCCATATCTACCTCCTTTTACCTAATTCTATCAGGTTTTACCGTTTCTTGTCAAGTAAAAAAAGTCACTAAATATAGCTTTTTTTACTTGACAAGAAATACAAAAACCTATATATTTCTATATATAAGTATGATTAGGAGTAGATATGGCTTTATCACCTGCTGAGATAGATGAGAAGAAGTTATATTCTGTAGATGAGACGGCGAGGTTGCTTGAGGTAAGTTCTCAGACTATCAGAAAGCATTTAAAGAAGAGAAGTATCAAGGCAAGGAAGATAGGTAGGAGGTGGCTCATAAGAGGCACTGAGATAAGAAAATTTATAGGAGAGTAAAGATGGGCAAAAAAATTGGTGTGGGTTTAGATATTGGAAGTTCCTTGGTGAAGGTAGTGGAGATGGAGTTGGGTAAGAAGACCACCATATTGAATTATGGGATATCAGCGTTTTTACCAGATGTGATAGTAGATGGCGAGGTGATGGATAGAGAGGTCGTCGTTGATACTATACGGAATCTGTTCGAGTCAAAAGGGATAAAGAGAAAGGACGTTATTACAGCAATGTCTGGTAAGGGCGTGATAACCAAGAAGATCACTATGGAGAAGATGAAAGAATCAGAGGCGAAGGTTCAGATACGGTGGGAAGCGGAGCAGCATATACCCTTCGATATTAACGATGTAACGCTTGACTTCGAAATTGTAAACCCGGATGCAGGCGAAAATCAGATGGAAGTCATTCTGGCAGCAGCCAAGAAAGAGAGTGTGCATTCTTATGTTGCACTTCTTCAAGAAACAGGTTTGAACCCTGTTATTGTAGATTATGGAGCCTTCGCTGTTCAAAATGCCTTCGAGGCTAATTACGAAATTTCTACCAATGAACTTGTAGCACTTATCAATATAGGTTCAGAAAAGACCAATATAAATTTTGTAATGAATGGAATATCCCACTTCACAAGGGACATATCGGTGGCAAGCAATTCCTGTTCTCAAAAATTGCAGAGGGATTTGGGACTTTCTCTTGAAAATGCTACGAGCGTTTTGAAAGGAGAGAAGATAGAAGAAGTGGATGAAGCGAGCCTTCTTGGAGTCTATAAGGGATGGGGTGAGGAACTGGCAGTTGGGATTGATAGGACTCTACCGTATCTGCCAGGGGAGATGGAAAAGATGGACAGGATATATTTGAGCGGTGGAGGTGCTAATATTAAAGGTATCTCAGATTTTCTCGGAGAGAGGTTCGGAACTCCCTGCGAGGGGTTAAACCCATTAAAAAACATCGCGTATAATCCAATTCTCTTTGGAACAGAGAATCCAGAACTGATTGCTCCTCTTTTGACCCAAGCTGTTGGGTTGGCATTGAGAGGGAGAGGATGATAAGAATAAACTTATTGCCTGAAGAAGAGAAAAAGAAAGCAGCGAAAAAACTGCCGAAGGTTAAAGTTCCTATTCCAAGTTTCAGAATAAGAATACCCTTTAGACCAACTACATTTTTAGTCGGGTTCGTTGTGATTGTCATTTTAATCGCATTCATCGTTATTTGGGTAAGACAGAATGGGGAGATGCGCAAACTTACAAAAGAGATCGATCAGATGAATACTATATTGAAGAGTCTTCAGAAAGAGGTAAATCTTGTTAAGGATCTTGAAAACAAACAGAGAGATTTGCAGAGGAGACTGGATGTTATAAAAGGTCTTAGCGAAAATAGGTTCTTGAGGGTTAAGATATTAGATGATCTGGCATCATCACTGCCTGAATATGTATGGCTGACTTCTTTTGAAGATAAGATACCTAATTTTAAAATAGAAGGGATGTCTTTTTCAAATCTGACAGTTGCTGACTTTATGAATAGGCTTGAGGATTCAGAATATCTGACAGATGTGGACCTTACTACCTTGAAAAAGATATCCTTCAGTGGTCAGGATGTGATGCAATTCACCCTGAGCGTTAACCTTAAATCTAAAAAGAAATAATGAATAAGACAAAGAGAAATATCATAATCGGCGTAATAGTCTTTATTGGGGTCATTTTTGGCTATCACAAGCTCGTCTATTCAAAAAATGCAAAAATAATAAATGAGAAGAGGGAAGAGCATAAAAATATGTCGGTTGATCTGGCTAAAGCGGAGCAGGTTGCAAAAAGTCTTCCAAATGTTCAAAAAAGATATGAAATACTGGTCAAACAGTGGGATAAGGCAAAGGAGATGTTGCCGAGTACAAAGGAGATTCCAAGTCTCCTTGAGGCAATAACGAGGGTTGGGATGAAAGCAGGCGTGAAGTTCGTCCTTTTCGAGCCCCAGTCTATCAGGACCCCAAAAGGACAGATACTCTACAGTGAATTACCAATCAAACTAAGCATTTCAGGCGGATTTCATCAGATTGGACTCTTTCTCTCCTCGATAGGTAATCTGCCGAGAATTATAGATGTATCAAATCTTACTATGAAAATATCGGGAACGACAGTAGCAGCTAATTTCGTTGCAACAACATATATTTTAAAGTGAGGGATAAAATGAAAAGGATATATATATTATTAGTTTCGTCTCTTCTTTTGATTGGCAGTTGTGCAAAAGATGAAACTAAAAAGAGAATGATACCCGCTCCAAATCCAGCCATACGTCCTGGAGAGGTGGTAAAGAAAACCGATGATCCAGGAACTGAAGCTGTAGAACCTGATACCGCTGTAACGGTCACGGTTGAAGTCGACCTCCCATTTGCGATTGAGACATATTCATACAGGATTAAAGGGAGAAGGGATCCATTCATATCACTCGTTAAAAAAGAAGAAGAGGGTATTTCAGAGAAAAAAAAGGTCAATGTGGAGAATTTAATGTTACTTGGTGTAATGTGGGGGCCTTTAGGAAAGGTTGCAATATTGAACGACCAGACAGGGCTCGGACATGTTCTCCGGGTTAATGATAGGGTTGCTGGTGGTAAGGTGGTTTCAATCACACAAAATTCTATAGTTTTTGAATTGAGGCAATTTGGGATAGTTACTAAGTATGAGATAAAAATAGGAGAATAATAATATAATTAAGGAAGGAGGTAAGATGAAAAAGGTCATCATTTTTGCTTTGTTTATCTTCTTGGTGGCACAGAGCTCCTTTACAGGTGAAATTACCGATATAGAGGTGAAGAAGGTTAAGGGAACAACCCAGGTCATCTTCTACGGTGATGACCCCTTCATCTATGTGGATTTCGTTCTTACAAATCCTTACCGTATAGTTCTTGATTTGACAGGTTACGATGCGGTGATAAAGGGGGATTATTTCTCCAATGTGAATCGAGGTGGAATAGAAAGTATATCATTTTCCAGATTCAAACAGAGGAACTTTTTCAGGGTGGTTATCGCACTAAGGGAGCACCTGCCTTACAGTATCTATAAAGAAGGGAGTAATCTTGTGGTTTCTCTACCTTTAAAAGGAGAGTCTTTCGAGCCGTGGAGAGTGTCTCAAGAGATCCCTCATTCTGCCCAGGTGAATTTTGGTCTCATTCCTGATAATCCTCGTGTGAAACTCATATCACTCGATTTAGAAAATGCGAAAATCCTCACGGTGCTGCGTGCTTTCTCGGAATATACAGGGAGGAATATAGTTGCAGATCAGGAAGTGACAGGAAATGTTACTGTCTCACTGAAGCGGGTCCCATGGACGAGGGCATTCGATATCATACTCAAATCTGTTGGGCTTGCTCGAACCGAAGTAGCGGGTATAATCAGGGTCGCCCCTGCTGCCAAACTCCAGCAGGAGAAGATAGACAGGGAGAGAAGGGCGAGAGAACTGGAAGGCTTAAAGCCTTTACAGACCAATGTCTATAAACTCGAATTTGCAACCGCAGGTGAGGCGAGTGGACCCCTCAATAGGATGCTATCTAAGAGAGGAAGTATTGAAACAGACACGAGAACGAACTCGCTCGTCATAACAGACATCGACGAAGTTCACTCCAGACTGGCACAGTTAATAAAAATTTTAGATTCTCCAACACCACAGGTTGAGATAGTGACGAGAATTGTTGAGGTAAATACTGATTTCATGAGGGACCTCGGCGTCAGTTGGGGCGCATCGCAGCTCAGAAGCGACGCATTGCAAACCACAGCTGAGATATCGGTTCCTGAAGCCGGGACCTACGACCTCGCAAGTGGTGCCATCTCTTTTAGACTTGGAACTATAACCAACTGGGCGGTTATTGCATCGAGAATTGCAGCATACGAGAGAGAAGGTAAAGCATCCGTTGTTTCGAATCCCCGTATCTCTGCGGTCAATCATCAACAAGCAACCGTCTTTGCAGGTAAGCAGCTTCCTATCACCACAGTGGGGGCAGAGGGCAGGGTGACTACCGTTTATGTAACAGCAGGCATAACGATGACGGTGACACCCCATATAAACTCTTTAGATGATGTTACTCTCGAGCTATCTTCTGAAGTGAGTGAGCCAGATTTTATAAATATGGTTGGTGGACTACCCACTATCACTACATCAAGGGCAAATACGAAAGTCCTCTTGCATAATGGAGAGACTGCAGTTTTAGGAGGTTTAAAGAAGTCAAAGGTATTGGAATCGGAAACAGGTCCACCGATATTGCGGCATATCCCTCTGATTGGAAATCTTTTCAAAACGACAGGGAAATCTGTTGAGGAGAGAGAAATTCTGATCTTTGTTACCCCATATATACTCAAATAAACCTAAAATCTCACCCCAACAAATCCTACCTGATAGGGCGGGCGCTACATCCGCCCTTTTCTGTTATATATCAAAGTGGTAGGGAACCCGTACAGTGTAAACACGAACCCCGCACTTATGCATAAGTGCGGGGCGAATGTGATTCGTGGTGCTTTTTCCTTGACATAATTTCAGAATTTTCTATTTTTAATTGAATGAAAATTCTGACTATCATTCCTACATATAACGAGAGAGAGAATATTGAAGAAATTATTCACACTATTTTAAATGTAGATAAGAGAATAGAAATCCTCGTGGTTGACGATAATTCACCTGATGCCACGGGTAAAATAGTGGATAAGATAGTAAAAAGAGAAAAGAGGGTGAAGATAATACATAGAGAAAAAAAGATGGGGCTCGGCAGCGCTTATGTGCGGGGATTTAAATATGCATTGAAGCATGGATACGATTACATCTTTGAAATTGATGCAGACTTCTCACACAATCCAGCAGATATTCCCCGCTTTTTACAGGAGATGAAAGATAACGACCTTGTCTTAGGTTCAAGATATGCATACGGCATAAGCGTCATCAACTGGCCAATATCACGCCTTCTTTTAAGTTATTTTGCTAATTTCTATGCAAGGAAGATAACAGGTGTTCCAGTACACGACCTGACAGGAGGATTCAAATGTTTTAGAAGAGAAGCACTGGATGGGATAGACCTTGAAAAAATATCCTCCGGTGGATATGCATTTCAGATAGAGATCAACTATAAAGTTTATAAAAAAGCATTCAGAGTTAAAGAGATTCCCATTACCTTCATTGAAAGGAGAGAAGGATCGTCCAAGATGACAAAAAAGATAATCTGGGAGGCATTCTTTTTAGTATGGAGATTGAGAATTGGAAGCCTTTTTAAAAAGATATAATCTGGTAGCTGTAATTTTTGTGGTTTTAGTATTTGGTACCTTGAGTCTGAACTACGTTTTCAATTCATTTATATTTGAAATAATCTTTATCTTTTTAATCGCTGATGTTCTGTTTTTGATTTATACCGAGTTCGGAAATAGTGCAAAAGATGAGAACCCTGTTACGAAGGAAAAAGATTTCGCTCACTTCAAAGCTAAAAAGAAAATCTCTATCCCAGGTCACACCCACGATGTGAGAAAGAATGTAGAAGAGATATTGAAAAAGAAGTTTTATAAAGTGAAGACCGAACACCATAAAAAAAGATACTTTTTTCTGTGCAAAAGACCTCATTTATCCCGCTTTCCATCTATCCTAATGTATGGAAGTCTTCTTTTTCTTTTATGCGGCCTTATCGTCCAGAGTTGTTTCGGTTTCCAACAGCAGAAAAGATTAAAAAAAAGAGAGTGTGTCGAATTGAAAGACATCAGATTGCAACTTGATGATCTATATGTGATGTATAAAGATAAAAAGATTAAAAAATTTAGTGCCAAGCTAACCATCACCTTTCCTGATACTGTTGTCAGTGTCCGGGTTGGAAAGAACGGGTTTTCTTACAGAGGGTTCCATTTCAAAAATGGTGGACTGACCAGCGAGCCTCAAAAGATCTTTTTGAAACTAAAAAAAGGCAAGCATAATAGCAGTCTATGGCTTGAATACAAAAATAGAACCAAAATTCACAAGGAGAATTTGGAGATAGAGATCGCTTCCTTCAATCCCCAAAGGAAGATGCTAAATCTATGCTTGTATGATGATGATAAATTGATCTATTCTGAATGGATATCTAAGAAACTATCTTACAGAGATCTCACAATAGAGGTTGCAGGGTTTCTTCCTTCTCTCTATTGTCTAATTAAGATAGAGAAAAAACCGGCACATAATGTAATCACCATAAGTATGATTTTTCTTACAGTTGGTATAATGCTTTCTTTGGTAAAAAATAGTCCTATCTTTATGATATGTTCACCATCTCAGAAAACTGGTATGACCAAGCTGTTGATTGGAGGTAATGTTTCATCGAGGAGGATAAAGGGTATAATGAAGCGAGCTATTGAAAAGAGTTATTTTAAGGAGGAGGGATGAAATTAGGAGAATTTTTAACAGAAAAGAATATCAAGCTAAATCTTGCCTCAAAAAAGAAAGCGGGTGTAATTGGAGAACTCGTTGAACTTTTATCAGTTGGGGAAAGGATAAAAAGTATGTTAAAAGATAATCTATTAAAAAGGGAGAAGATGGGTTCTACAGGTGTAGGCAAGGGGATTGCGATCCCCCACTGTCGCTCTGTATTAGTGGATAAGTTAACCGTAATAATCGGAAGATCAAAAAGGGGAATAGATTATGATGCCCAAGATGGAAAGCCAGTGCATCTTTTGTTCCTGATAGTTGCCCCGCCTCAGCCACAACCACTCGAATATCTGGTGATTTTAGGTGAGATTGCAAAACTTTCAAAGGAGATCGTTAAGCACCCAGATATTCTCAAAATAGATGAAAAAGAGAGATTTCTGAATGTCCTGTTCGATATCGAAAGGAAACTGGAAAAGAGGGGGAAGTAGCCTATGCATCAGCAGTTGGAACTTTTGATAATGTTAAACGACCTGGATATACTCGTCAAAGAATCGCAGAATAAGAATATGAGAAAGAAGGAAGAGAGTTACGGATTTAAACTCGTTCATCATTCGGTAGAACTCGCACGCGCAAGGGAGGAGATAGTTCGAAAATTGGACAAGAATCTTTACGAGACATACGAACGATTGATGTCCAAATATGAGAGGGCGCTTGCCCCTGTTGTGAATGGAGTCTGTTATGGTTGCTATATGAGACTCCCAATTGCAGAAACAACCCAACAGAATAAGAACGAAAAAGTCTCTACCTGCATTAACTGTGGAAGGTTTCTATACTGGATAGGATGATGATAAAACTTGTTCTCTTTTTCATAGTCTTAAATCTTTACGACATAACGGTCACACGGCTTAAATATGGCGGTGGTGGTGATTGGTATAACGATCCATCCGCTATACCAAATCTGTGCAGGGAGGTAAATAGAAGAACAGAGGTGAAGGCAAATGAAGAACAGAAAATCATTTCTGTATCCGATAAAGAACTTTTCGACTCCCCCTTCATATTCCTCACAGGACATGGGAATATCAAATTCACAGATGAGGATGTTGTGAGATTGAGACGCTGGCTTGAAAGCGGCGGATTCCTTTATGTGGATGATGATTATGGGATGGATCCATCGTTTAGAAGAGAGATGAAACGCATCTTTCCTGAAAAAGAGTTGGTTGAACTTCCTTTTGACCACGAAATATACCATATCTTTTACAAATTTCCACAAGGACTGCCGAAGATCCACAAACACGAAGGTAAACCACCGCAGGGATTTGGAATTTTCTGTGGAGGGAGACTGGCTGTCTTCTACACCTTTGAGACCAACATATCTGACGGATGGGCAGACCCAGAAATTCACAACGACCCTCCCCAAAAAAGAGAAGAAGCGTTTAAGATGGGCATCAATATCATCCTCTACGCACTAACCCACTGATGTCCCGCCGTCCTGCCCTTAAACTCGTAATCTTCTTTTCGATTGGCATACTCCTTTCATCTGTTATATATTCACCCTGGCTTTTTTTTCTAATTCTATCCTGTCTGGTCGGGTCTCTGTTTTTAGCAAGATTTAGAGACTATCTGCTCATACTTTCTCTGATTTTAACAGGGGTGGTATACTCTTACAATAAAAGCCATCTCTTTCCACCAAATCATATTAAAAATTTCACCGACAAAAAACTTACGATTGAAGGTGTAATTGTAAAAGAACCTACACGCAGAACCTCCATTATCATCGATTCGAGAACTATCTACTCTGGCGGTAAAAAATATAAGAGTATTGGTAAAACCAAAATTGATATGAAAAAATCCAGCCTGGAATACAGGTATGGTGACAGAATATGTGTAACAGGTTTTTTGAAAGAAGTGAAAGGAAGGAGGAATCCGGGTGAATTCGATTACAGAACCTGGCTTGCTCGAAGGGGTATACATACGGAGATGAGATTGAAAAGCGATAGGTTCATCACTATTTTATCAAGAGATGAAGGCAATCCTTTTATTAGATATGTAATACTTCCTTTAAAAAATTTTATAAAGCAAAGTTTCAGGTCAACATTGTCAGGGGAGGTCGAAGCATTCTTAGGAGGGATTATGCTTGGGGAAAGGGAAAATCTAAGAGCGGAAACAAAGGAGGCATTTTCAAAAACTGGCGTATATCACATACTCGCCATCTCTGGATTGCATGTTGGTGTGGTTGCTTTCATATTTTTTATCTTTTTCAGAAGCGTAAGACTTCCATTTTTGCCTGCTGTATTTTGTTGCATCACTCTTCTTGTCATCTATGCCTTTATAACCGGACTCAGACCCTCAGTTGTTCGTGCTACTATTATGTCAACAGTAGTCTTGATAGGATTGGTCATCGAAAGAAATATAGATCTTGTAAATCTCATCTCTTTTGCAGCTCTGATAATACTTCTATTCAACCCCCACGCACTCTTCGATGTGAGTTTCCAACTTTCCTTTAGTGCAACGCTCTCTATCGTATACTTTCTGAGTAAAGTGTATAAAAACCCCAAATCAAATTCTACTCACAGGTATCTTATCTCTCCATTTTTTGTATCCATAGCTGCACAACTTGGTACCGGACCTGTGGTTGCATACTATTTCCATATCCTGCCTCTTTTAAGCATCTTTATTAATCTTTTGATAATACCGATGGTTACACTCTCCATTGCCCTTGGTTTCACAACCACTGCAACAAGCCTCCTATCTTTCAAAATATCTACAATGTTCGCTTCAGCCAACTATCTCATAATAAAGTTCATCCTCAATACTGTTGGCTTTCTTTCAAAGTTGAAATTCTCACACCTCTCCGTTCCAAAACCTCCCTTTACTTTTATAATCTCTTACTATCTACTCTATATATTGATTTTAAATTTCAAAGATTCACTGAGAGCGAGAAAGTGGTTAATCATCGTATTATTGGTCTTACCAAACTATGCACTCTGGAACAGGGTTTTTAAGCCAGAGCGACTGAATGTTATAGTCTTCTCTTCCAGGCAAAACTGTGTGCTCATCGAGCTGCCTAATAAAAAGAGGATACTACTCGATGGAGACAGGTCTATCAGACCCTATTTTGAAGAGAAGGGCATAAAAGGTCTTGATGCATTGATTATGATGGCTCCATACGATAATCCAGATATTCTCTTTCTACTGAAAAATTACAGAATAGAGAAGGTCTTTGATTATGGCATACCAGATAATTCAAAGACCTATCTTGAGATTTTGAGATTGATAAAAGAGAAAGAGATTGAATATAGGAGTGTGGGAGAATTGGATAAGATGGAGATACATCCTGTTCAGATAGAGTTTTCGAAGAAAATGGGGATTAACTTTAGATACAGAGAATTCAAGTTTCTATTAAGTGAAAATAAACTTTTCATCCCCGATTCTCTCTCGCCAGAAGTCATCGTTACAGACGAGCTCAAAAGAGGAGATGTAAAGGAATCCGTCCAGGTTTACCACACTGTTAGGAATGGAGCGGTGGTTATAAAAACAGATGGCAGAGATTATCTTCTGCACTTTGAATAATCGACTACCCCCCTCCTCAATATCTCCATAGCCTCCTTTAGCGCATCTACTTCTAATACATAAGCAATCCTTGCCTCATCAACCCCCTTCCCTTTACTCGCATAGAATCCGGGGCCAGGGGCTATCATGGTGGTCTTCTTATCAACGCTGAAGTCCGTGAGCATCCACTTCGCAAAATCTTCTATATCTGCTATTGGAAATTTGATTATGGTATAGAAAGCACCCTCTGGTTTCTTGCAGAAAGCACCTTCAATCTTTTTGACCTCATCGAAGACTACATCCCTCCTTATCTGGTATGCTTTTATCATATCTGGAATATACTTGTCAAATACCTTAAAGGCTCCTATTGCGCCTATCTGTTCTAATGTCGGTGGGCAGAGTCTCGCTTGACAGAGTTTCAACACCATCCGCATCAGTTTTCTATTACGAGAAACAATGAGACCAACTCTTGCCCCACATGCAGAAAATCGTTTCGATATCGAATCCGTCATTATCACCCTATCCTCAATTCCCTCTATGCTCAGCACACTCGTATGTCTTTTACCATCGAAAGTAAATTCCCGATATACCTCATCAGATATTATGAATAAATCTTTCTCTCTTGCAATCTCTGCAATGTAGTTCATCTCATCTTTCGTATATATGGTTCCTGTGGGATTATTTGGTGAACATATCAAGATGGCTTTCGTTTTTTTGGTAATTTTGGATAAAAATGCCTTCTTTTTTGGAGGTCTGAAACCATCTTCTGCATATGTTGGAAGGGGTATGAGTTTGCAACCTGCAATCGATGCAAACCCATTGTAGTTTGTGTAGAAAGGTTCCGGGACTATGATTTCGTCACCATAGTCACAGGTAGCGAGCATAGAGAATAGAACCGCCTCACTACCGCCTGTGGTAATCCATACATCATTCACATCTATATCTATATCATACCTTTTTAAGTAATCAACTATCGTATATCTCAACTCTTCCAGACCTCCTGAAGGACCGTAACTCAGAACATCTTCACGATGTCTGTCAATCGCTTCGTAAAATTCTTTCGGGGTAGGTATATCAGGCTGACCGATGTTGATGTGGTAAACCTTTATACCCTTTTTCTTCATCTTATCGGCATGGGGCAGGAGTTTACGGATAGTCGACTCCTGCATCTCTGTACACCTTTTTGAAATCTTCATAACATATCGTTACAAAAGAAGATATACCCTGTCAAGGAAAAAGCCACACCACATTCCTTACCGTGACTATTGACAAAAAGCTTATTTTATGTAAAAAGCATGTAAAAGGGTCAGGCATCTCACCCCAGTCAAAGACCGAATATCTATCGGAGAAAACAAATCTTACGACTCCAAGACTATTTTCGGTTGGCTTTTTGAGAATTTTAAGGTCTTTTACACTACCCATTTTGTACCTCTTTATTATTCTTTACTTCCAGATACCGGCAATTTTATACTGGCAAAACCCGCCGGAAGGAGGGAATAAAGATTCCCTCCTTCTTAGCATATACTGTTCGGTATCTCCATGGTCAGTGATAGGCTTCTTTCTATAGGGCAGAAGAGCGACTTGTCCAAATCTTCTCGGGACAAACTCACATATTTGGGAAGGCAATGAATATTCAAATTCCCTTGTCTCCATTTAAGGTTTCCCTACTGGCATTATGTAAAGAGGTGTTTCATCCTTTACCCCAAGAGCTTCTTTAACTGCTCCATTCCGGAAAGCACCAATTATTACTGTGCCTAACCCTAAAGCTTCTGCCTGCAGATGGACATTTTGACCTGCACCTCCTATATCCATAGGAACATAACGGGTCTCACCCCGCCTGCCATATCTTCCGGTGGTCCGGGAATAGATAGCAGTAAAGACTATACTCACCGGTGCATTTGCTATCATTCTTTGACCTAATGCCGCCCTGGTCAGGTTCTGACAAAAGTCCCCTTCTTTTACCAGATCAATACTGTGTTCTCGCCACCTGTAATGATAAATCCCTGAAGTAAGACCTTCCACACTCCCTGCCACTAAATAAATCTCCAAGGGATAAATCCCTCCTGCAGATGGATATGCCCTCGTTGCTCCAGTAATACCATCAATGGTCTTCCCGCCCGCAGCCCAGAGAATCTGGGATACCTCTTCTAAGGTTAAAGGCTCATCTTTATAGCGTCTTATTGACCTTCTTCTAAAGATCGCCTCCTCAACAGAGAGTTCGCCTTTATGTTTGGGTGAAGGAAGTCTTATGCTCTTTTTTCCTCCCGAAGTTTCTGGCTCGGACCGAATCAAAAACCCCCCACCCCAAAATAGACCGCCAATAATGATACTAACTAAAAGAACTAAAAACCATGCCTTTCTTTTTTTCATCATTTTCTCACCTCCTCATAACCAAAACACTTTTTACTTTTCTATACATTATTCACCTCCATATCCCATGAATTTCATACTGACAAAACTTGCATTTCCCATCTTTTATGTTGTTACTCAAGACTGAAAAATGAATTCTGTGGATTAGCCTCTTATCACATTTAGGACAGAAAGTGGAGTTGTATTTATGTCCAGGGACATTGCCGATATAGACATATTTTAGCCCTACTCCTTGAGTAATTCTTATTGCCTCCTCTTCAAAGAAAGTCCCTTCTTCTTTTAAAACCTTAAGAGTTTTTAGCACACTCAGGTTCAGCTTCACAGATTTCTCGATAGAAATCTTTAGTGAATGCCTTGAGATCTATCTTAACTGCATCCAGAACTTTGAGGAGTTTTCTTAAGGGTTCGGTATAGGTAAAGGAGATAGAGTTCACGCCTTGTCTCAATGCTTCTTTAACTACTTCCTCTGGAGATAGATTATATTCCCTTACCTCCCCAAGTCCAACCTGCGAGATATGCCAGTTATGGCACTGTTTACATCTAAAATTGCAACTGACCGTGGCTAAACAGAGAATATCGCTTCCTGGCAACGTTGTCCATTAGAAATAATACACTTCCTAAAACAGAGCTGGCTCCAAACTTTTTTTAATATGACCATCTTAACTCCTTGTCTCTCCTGTTAATAATAGTGCCGCGGCCTCAGTGCGGTCAATTCCAGTTGAAAATGCACCCAGAGCACCATAAGAACAGGTATGGGAGTCACTACCCACAATAATTGAGTATGGTAATGCCAATCCTTTCTCAATCACTGCCTGATGACAGATACCACAACCTACATCGTAGAAATTTTTTATCCCAAACTTTTCTACAAAACTGCGTATCTTCTTATGATTAGTGGCTGTCTTTTCACTATCTGCTGGTATAACATGGTCGAGAACGATGATTGGCATCAGGGGGTTACATACACTAAATTCATCGAGTTCCTTATCTATCTTCCCGATAATGGCTGCTGTATTATCATGGGTAAGCAGATGGTCGAGTAACCCTCCTCTGTCGAAAGTAAAAAAAGTTCTCTCTGGGTCATCTGTCTTGAGTCCATTTTCTATCAAATTCTTAACAACATTAGCTCCACCAAAATCTCTTGCTATTCTTACATCAATACTCACATCTACTATGTCTCATGGGGATACTTTTCGTCCTGAGTGGTACTATATAATCTTTTCAATAATAGTGATACCCATTTTACTGAAGTTTCGAAATTATAGCATCTGTCATCTTTTCAGCACTTACTGCCCCTTGTTTGAGTACATCTGGTCCCCCAACAAGTCGCATCATATCATAAGTGCGAACCTTGCCTTCTGCAATCACTTCACCTATCGCTTTCCTGATGCAATTGGATTTATCTATTTCACCTATATAGTCCAACATCATACAGGAAGATAATATCATAGCGATTGGGTTTACGATAGAAGGTTTAAGGTGAGTGTATTTTGGGGCAGAGCCATGGGTAGGTTCAAAGATAGCACAATCTTCCCCTATATTAGCACTACATGCAAAACCTAACCCACCGACTAAACCAGCAAAACCATCTGATACAATATCACCAAACATATTACCAGCAACTATCACGCCATAATCTTCAGGGTTTTTGGTGAGCCACATCATCTGTGCGTCTATATTAGTAAACCAGAGTTGTATATCCGGGAATTCTTTAGCGATCTTTTCCGCTTCTTCGCCCATCATTCCTGAGGTCTCACGAATCACATTCGGTTTCTCACAGATGGTTACCGATTTATAGCCAAATTTTTTGGCATAAAGAAAAGCCTGTTTTATAATACGATGACAGGCAGGACGAGTAAAGATTCTACATGAAATAGCCATATCTTCTCCTGGTATATCCTTAAACTTGGACATTTTAGGATGAGTAGCCAGTGCAGTTCGTACTTGTTCAGGTGGATTGGTCCATTCAACGCCAGAGTAAAGCCCTTCGGTATTTTGTCTAAATATTACTACATTTACCTCAGGTTCCACATACTCACCATCTTTTGACTTGCGAATAAAATTCAAGGGATTACCTTTAAATGATCTGCAAGGTCGCATGCAAATATCTAAATTAAAATGCTGTCTTAATCCCACTATAGGACTATAATAGGTATAACTTTTCCCTCGCAGATGAGGAGAGAGTTCTTTTGCTGCCTGGTCTTTTGGTTTAGAGGTAATTGAACCAAACAGTCCCAGTTTATGTTCTTCAAGCAAATCGAGTGTCCGTTGTGGAAGGGGATTCCCTTCATTTACCCAGAAATCCCACCCAATGTCAGCATGGATATAATTTGCCTCAAACCCTACAGCCTCTAATACCCGTTTAGCTTCAGCAAAGACAATCTTTCCAATCCCATCACCTGGCATACTGACAATATTAATCTTTCCCATTTTTACCTCCTAATATAGTGCCACAAATATTCCATTGCTTACTATTTACTTGGTTTTTAAACATTTGTCAAGGAAAAAGGCAAACAAGGTCTCAGACCCGTATGGGAAATTGTGAAGAATAAAATTAAATCCTTCTCTGTGGTTTTTCAGAAGAGACTTGACAAGTAATTTTTAGTTACTATGTTTATCATAAGATAGATTTTAAAAATTTAGAACAAAAGGAGGCGGAAAATAAAAAATATGATTATAAGGGATCTGAAAGGCCTGTCCCGCACTTGTGCATAAGTGCGGGATGTATATCAGTTCCCCATAAGTGAAAAAGTGAAGGAGGGAAAATGATCATAAAAGCATCAGACGGGAGAGAGTTCCCAGTGGAAATGTGTAAAACAAGGATGATTCAAAAAATCGAACTTATACCAACCCAAGAAAGGCTTAAGGCAATAGAAGAAGCTGGTTACAATACATTCCAGCTTAAAACCAAAGACATATTCCTTGACATGCTCACCGACAGTGGAACCAATGCAATGAGTGATAAACAGTTCGCTGGTTTTATGACAACCGACGATGCGTATTCAGGTAGTATGACTTTCTACGATTTTGTTGACGCAGTTAAAGAGGTTTTAGGCTACAAATATGTGATGAATACTCACCAGGGAAGAGCGGCGGAACACCTATTGGCAAAAACATTTGTTCAAGCAGGTCAGGTCGTACCTACAAACTACCATTTTACTACCACAAAGGTGCACATCGAACTGCCGGGAGCAAAAATCTTGGAGATATACTTTGACGAAGCTCTCGAAACAAAAAGTATAAACCCCTTCAAAGGTAATATGGATCCACAAAAGCTGCGAGACGTCATCAAGAAATATGGAAAAGAGAAGGTATCGTATGTCAGGATGGAAGCCACTGCTAATCTGCTTGGAGGGCAACCATTTTCAATGGCAAATTATAAAGAAGTTATGAAGATTTCCAAGGATGCTGGACTTCTTACAGTATTGGATGGAAGTTTACTTTGTGAGAACGCATACCTCATAATGCAGAGAGAAAAGGGATACAAAAAGAAGACTGTCGCAGAAATAGTGAAGGAGATGTGCAGTCTTTGTGATATATTTTACATGAGTGGAAGAAAAAATACTTGTGTTAGGGGTGGCTGCATTGCGACAAATGACAAAGAGCTCTTTGATAAGATAACACCATGGTTACCTGTTTATGAAGGATTCTTTACTTATGGTGGTATGTCACAAAGAGAAGTAGGTATGATGGCTGTGGGAATGAGAGAAATGACAGATCCAAGTCTCGCAGGTTGTGCAGTGGAGCAAGTGAAATATTTTGTTAACAGACTTGAGGAGACAGGAATCCCGGTAGTTACACCACCTGGTGGATTGGCTTGCCATATAGATGCTAAGAAATTTGTACCACATATCCCTAAAGAGAAATATATTGCCGGCGCATTGACTGCATCCCTTTATATTGCATCTGGTGTAAGGTCGATGGAAAGGGGTACTATCTCAATGGAAAGGAATCCAGATGGTAGTGAAGTCTATGCAGATTTAGAGCTCACCAGAATTGCAATTCCAAGAAGAGTATACACTGTCTCCCAGATTGAGTATGTAGTGGATAGAATTAATTGGTTGTATAAAAATAGAGAACTGATAAAGGGATTGAAATGGGTATCTGAACCGCCCGTGCTTAGATTCTTTCTTGGGAGCTTAGATGTACTCGATAATTGGGCACGAGAGTTATGTGATACTTTCATAAAAGATTTTGGTCCTAATCTGTAAAACGACAGAGGCCAGGTTTCAACATTTTACATTTCTCTGGCAATCTCTTTATATTTTAAGCATGAGTTAATTTACTAATTTAAAACTAAAGAAATAGGTTAGTTTTTCCAAAAATATGCTACTTTAATGTTTTTAAATGAATAAATCGTGAGATTTCTGCTCAAACAGTACGGAACAGAACAAAAGTGGTTCACTACAAAAATTAACTGTAATTTTGAATTTGACTTACTACAGTTTTATCTTTTATTTACTATAGTTTTATCTTTGAGTTAACCGTTTTCAGAAGAGACTTGACAAAAAGTTTATTTTATGTAATATAATCTATATGCTCGGTAAGTTACTCAGGATATTCGGGACGAAGAACGAGAGAGAACTCAAAAAACTCTGCCCTATAGTAGACGAGATCAATCGTAAATACGAGACCCTACACAAACTTTCTGATGAAGAATTGAGGGCAAAGACCGATGAATTCAGAGAGCGAATAGAAAGAAATGAAAAAAAATACAAGTCACAGATAGATAGTTTGGAAGACGCTATTAAAAACGCTATCACACCTGAAGAGAAAGCAAAGGTGAAACAAAAATTAAAGGACTTTATGAACAATAATGTATATAATGATATTCTACCAGAAGCGTATGCGGTTGTGAAGGATGTATGCAGAAGATTGGTGGATAAAAAATGGAAGGTCTGTGATATTGAGATGGAATGGAATATGATACCATTCGATGTACAGTTGATGGGTGCTATAGTCCTCCACCAGGGTAAAATTGCAGAGATGGCCACGGGTGAAGGTAAGACCCTTGCTGCCACGATGCCCCTCTATCTCAATGCACTCTCTAAAAAGGGCGCTCACCTGGTAACTGTAAACGACTATCTGGCAAGACGAGACAGGGAATGGATGGGCCCAATCTACGAGTTTTTAGGACTATCTGTTGGTTCTATACAACAAGGGATGGACTCAGAAGAGAGAAAGATTCAGTATAATTGCGATATAACTTATGGTACAAATAATGAATTTGGGTTCGACTATCTCAGAGATAACATGGTTTCAAATAAAGCCTATAAAGTCCAGAGGGAACACAACTATGTGATAGCGGACGAGGTTGACTCGGTGCTTATAGACGAGGCAAGAACCCCTCTCATCATTTCAGGACCAGTTGAGCATTCTCACCATAAATTTGATAAATTCAAACCACTGGTAGAGAGGGTTGTCCATTCTCAGACAGTAACGGTGAATAACCTCGTAGCAGAAGCTGAGCACTTACTCAATGAAGACAAGGAGTATGAGGCAGGGATAAAACTCTTGCAGGCTCGCAGAGGGACACCAAAGAATAAAAAACTGTTAAAATTAGAAAAAGAAAGGGGGGTAAAGAAACTGATAGAGCAGGTTGAGGTCGACTATATGAGAGATAAAAAACTTCATGAACTGGATGAAGATCTGCTCTTTAGCATCGATGAAAGGTCTAATGTGACTGATATTACAGAGAAAGGTAGGAAGGCTCTCTCTCCGGATAATTCAGAGCGATTCGTCCTTCCAGACCTATCGCTCGAATTGCATAAAGTGGATGAGGATACCACAATTTCAGTAGAGAAAAAACTGAAACTGAAAGAGGAGATTCATAAGAACTTTGCAGAGAAGACCGAGGAGATTCACAATATAAGACAACTTCTAAAGGCCTACTCTCTTTTTGAAAAGGATGACGAGTATGTGGTACAGGATGAAAGGGTAATCATCGTAGACGAGTTTACTGGAAGGTTAATGCCTGGGAGGAGATTTTCCGATGGTCTCCATCAGGCACTCGAGGCAAAAGAGGGTGTGAATATAGAGAAGGAGACCCAGACCCTTGCAACCATCACCCTGCAGAATTATGTTAGAATGTACAACAAACTTGCGGGTATGACAGGAACAGCAGAGACCGAAGCAGCAGAGTTCTGGGAGATATATAAACTCGATGTAGTCGTCATACCCACCAATGAGCCCGTACGAAGATTGAACTACCCCGATGTAATCTATAGGACCAGAAGGGAAAAATACAATGCAGCGCTCGATGAGATAGAGAAGTTGTATAGAGAAGGAAGACCTATCCTGGTCGGGACTGTATCCGTTGATGTCTCTGAGACCATATCCCGCTTACTGAAGCGGAGGGGTATCCCCCTCGAAGTTTTGAATGCGAAACATCACCAGAGAGAGGCTGAGATAGTTTCACTTGCAGGTCAGAAAAGCAAGGTTACCATATCAACGAATATGGCTGGTAGAGGAACAGATATAAAACTCGGAAAAGATATAGTCACATGTAACAGATGTTGCATACTCTGCAAAGATGACTGCAGCAGGTGTGAAAAGAAAAAGAGGATGGATGAATGTCTTATAGAAGTTACCTGTGGATTGCATATCATAGGAACCGAACGGCATGAAGCGAGGAGAATAGACCGCCAGTTGAGGGGAAGGTCTGCACGACAGGGCGATCCGGGGTCTTCAAGATTCTACCTCTCTTTAGAGGATAATCTGATGAGGATATTCGGTTCAGATCGCATCGCATCCATAATGGATAGAGTTGGGGTAGAAGATGGAGAACCAATAAAACATCCACTCATCACAAAGGCGATAGAGAATGCACAGAAAAGAGTTGAGGGTTACAATTTCGACATCAGAAAAAGACTCTTGGAGTACGATGATGTGATGAACCGTCAGAGGGAAGTGATATACGAGTTAAGAAATGAGGTATTGGATGGCGAAAATCTGAAACCGAGGATTGAGGAAATGATGGAAGATAAAATTGATGAACTGATGGAGAGCTATATTGACCCAAAACTCGAACCAGAAGAGTGGGACTGGGAGAGTTTGAGGGGTGAATTGCAGAAAATATTTCTTTTTGACCTAACGATTGAAAAGGACGAACTCCACAAATTAAAGGATGATAATCTATGGGAGAAGATAATGCAACTCGCAAAGTTCGTATATGCGAGAAAAGAGGAGGAGGTGGGCAGTGATAGGATGAGAGAACTGGAGAGGATGGTTATGCTACATACCATCGACACCAAGTGGAGGGAGCATCTATATGGACTTGACTCACTTCGTGAAGGTATTGGATTGAGAGGATATGGTGGACGGGACCCACTCATAGAGTACAAGAAAGAAAGTTTTGAAATGTTCTCTGACCTTCAGAGGAGTATAAACGAGGATGTGATTAGATACATACTTGGACTTCAGATAGGACCCACCCCTGAGCAGAGGGCTAAATACAGGGCATATAAACCTGCCGTTCAAAGAGCCAGGACGTATCAACAGGGTAGGGAGGCTACGGTTCAGAAGCCTGTTCGAGTTGGCAAGAAGGTGGGGAGGAACGAGCCCTGTCCATGTGGAAGCGGGAAAAAATATAAGAAGTGTTGCGGCAGAGTACAGTGAGACATCCGTTTTTACTACATATTTTTCTTTATAACATTTGTAAGTCTTTTCACGCCCTCTTTTATCTCACTTATAGAAGGATAGGAGAAGTTCAATCGAAGTGTGTTCTGTCCACTCCCGTCAGCAAAGAATGGGCCACCTGGTGTATAGGCGACTTTCTCCTTTATTGCCTCCTTCAGCATCAAAGATGCGTCTACATAAGATGGCATGGTGACCCACAGAAATAGTCCCCCCTCAGCTTTCGTCCATGTCACCCCCTTTGGTATAAATTCGGTAAGTGCAGAAAGCATAACATCTTTTTTCTCTTTATAAACTTTCTTGATTCTTTCGATCTGATGGTCGAGATAGTCCTGTGTCATATATTCGTTCACTACCGCCTGAGTGAATGCGGAAGTGCAGAGGTCTGTAGATTGCTTTGCAGCCACGAGTTTATCTATTATCTCTTCTGCAGCTACTATCCACCCAAGCCTGAATCCTGGGAATAGAATCTTTGAAAATGTGTAGAGTGCAATTACCCTGCCTGAACTATCCATAGAAAGGAGAGATGGAATAGTCTTCCCTTCATATCTCAAATCTCTATAAGGTGAATCTTCGAGGATGGTAAGGTCCCGTTGTTCACATATCTTCATCAGTTCCTTTCTTCTTTCTACAGAGAGGGTTACCCCTGCAGGATTTTGGAAATCAGGTATCACATAGATGAATTTAGGTGGTTCTTTGGCTTTGTCAAGTTTCTCGTCCAATAAATCAACCTGCATCCCATCTTCATCCAACTCTACCCCGATAAATTCTGCTCCATAAGATATAAAAGCACCCAATCCACCAAGGTAACTGGGGAGTTCAACTACTACCCTGTCACCTCTATCTATAAATATCTTGCTTACCAGGTCGAGTCCTTGCTGTGAGGCGGAGGTAATCAGTATATTCTCTTCCTTTGCCTTTACCCCATCCTTTTTCATATGTTGAATGATTTGATATTTGAGTCTTTTATCGCCTTCCGACACAGAATATTGGAGTGCGGTCCCACCCTCTCTGTGGAGAACTATTTCAGTTATTTTGGTAATCTCTTCCTTAGGGAAGACCTCAGGGTCAGGCATTCCTGGAGAGAAAGAGATTATGTCCGATCTCTCGGTCAGTTTCAACATTTCCCTTATCACAGAACGCTTCGATTTCCTTGCATGTAAAGAATATTTCTTTTCTAAATCTTTGGGCATAAACCCTCCTTTTTCAAATCTAAAGTATAAACCACAAGATTAACACCAGATCTGTCTTTTATTATTAGAATTATTTTTATCTTGTGAAAATCTGTGTTAATCTGTGGTTTCATATTATTTACCTTGTATTTCTTTCTTATATCTTCTGGTCTGTTTCTTCACATTTTGTACTTCGAATATTCCAGCACATAGGGCAATCCCAGTAACTCCAACATCCATAACCTCTCTTAGATTATCCAGATTTATGCCTCCTATTGCGACAACATCTTTTTTAATAGCCTTGACCATCTTTTGCAGTTTGGGTATACCGATCACATCCTTTGAACTTTTCGTGGGACTTTTGTAAACACTGCCGCATCCTATATAATCAACAAAATATTCTACTTTTTTTGCTCGTCTGGTACTGCTGGTAGAGAAACCGATGATCTTTCCATCTCCTAAAATATCCCTTGCATATTCTACCCGCATATCCTCTTCGCCGAGATGCACACCATCCGCATCAACCGCCATACATACATCAACCCTGTCGTTTATGATCAAAGGCACATTGTATTTTTTAGTGAGTGGAATGAGCATCGAAGCTTCTTCTATCAGTTCGTTAATGTGAGCATCCTTATCTCTCAACTGAACCGCTGTCGCTCCGCCTTTCAAACTCTCTTCTACTACAGCAGGTAGCGGTTTCCCTCTACAATATCCTCTATTCGTGATTACATAGAGTGAAAGATCTATCTTCTTTCTCATCAGCATAGCCTTTTCGAGCCCGTAGAGTGAAAACCTGATTTCTTTGAACTCTGGAGATAAGAATTCTTCAAGTACACGTGCAGACTCTTCTGCTCTTGAAAAATTTGCGAGTAGAATATCATTTACGGTCTCCTTTCTGGAGATATCGAATTCAGCATCCCTACCAATATCTCCTTTCACATCTCTCCTTTTAAGCAGTTCATACTGTGGAAGAAGTTGAGTCGTTTTATGTCTTATCTCTTTCAGCCTTGAAGTTATGAGTCTATCATTGCGGACGAACCTTGCAATATCTTCAATTACCCTTATCGCTTCGACTAACCTGTTCCCATTGGCATCTATCAATCTTGTATTTTTTTCATTCATTCTTAGACGCTCTATTTCTTACGTACTTTCTTTGTCAATGTAGACTTTGTTCTTGCTGCCTTATCTTTGTGAATCACACCCTTTTTTGTCAATGCAGACTTTATTCTTGCTGCCTTATTTTTGTGAATCACACCCTTTGCTGATGCCTTGTCGAGAAATTTGTATGCCTCTTTTAAAAGCTTCTCAGCCTTTTTACTACTTTTGGTTGCTCTAACTTGTTTCGTTATGTCTTTAACATCTGCCTTGACCTTTCTATTTCTCAACCTTCTCTTTCTGCTCTGCCTTTCTCTCTTTAATACCGATCTGTGTAACATCTAAACCTCCTTTCTTAATATCACAGTAAAAGTATAAACCACAAGATTAACCTCAGAAAATAGAAATTGGAAATTAAGAAATTTATCCATCCAGTTTTACAATTTCAATTTTTTTATTTTCTCTTTAGTATGTTGTGAAAATCTGTGTTTATCTGTATTCATCTGTGGTTTCATTTTTTTTCTTGATTGCATTATTTATTCTTCTCTATCTCTGTGTTCTCTGCGGTTGTTTCTTTCTTAACAATTTTTCTTGCCAGTTCCAGTGCTTGCTGTTTTGTATGAATCTTACCTTCTAACTGCTCTTCCTCAACAGTACTCAGTATAGTTTTGAATATTGTGCCAGGTATCAGGTGAAGATTTTCTATCAGGTCGTTGCCGTCTATCAATCTTTTGAACTCTTTTCTCTTTTCCTCTTCCCTTTTAAATTTAACGAATTTTTCTAGTAATTTTTCGAGTGGATCGACATCACCGTTATTCGTCGCAACTACATCAGCATACGCTATAAGCAAACTACCGACGGCTTCCCCTTCGATGTCTCTTAAAAATCTTCTCATAGCCCGTGTGGAAAGGTCTTCCTCTCGTGCAAGCAGGTGTGGTCTCATGTGGTGTCGGACAAGCAATGCTATCGCATCTATCTCCCTGTTGCTGAGCTTCATATCTTTGAATATAGAACGGACCATCTTAACACCGAGAAGATCATGCCCGTAGAAATGAAGTGTCCCCTCTTCGTCTTCAGAGAGAGTCCAGGGTTTTGCTATATCATGGAACAATGCCCCAAGTTTTAGAGTCTGGATTTTTTTACCATCGAGATACTCTCCGACATCCAATCCGAATTTTTTCATAAAAGCATCATTTAAAAGCAGACCCTCCAATTCTTTTAAAGTTGAGAGCGAATGTTCCCAGAGATCGAGCTCAGGATATGTCTGTTTCAATCTCTCCGCATCCTTGAATATTGTAAAGAAAATACCGAGCTCAGCCATCTCTTCGATGTATCTCCATGACTGCTTATTCTCCAATATCAAGAACAGTTCATACATTATCCTCTCTTTGGATACTTTTGAAAGGGACTCTGCATTTTGAGAGGCGAGAGTTAGAGTGGACTTATCAATCTTGAAATCGAGTTGTGAAGAGAATCTGAATGCCCTCAGTATTCTCAAAGGGTCGTCTTTGAAAGAATTCCCATCCACTACCCTTATCATACCCGAAGATAGGTCATCCAGACCAGATTTAGGATCAATGAGATTAAAATTTCCGTCCTTGATATCCTTGAGTCTCAGCGCAAGCGAGTTTATTGTGAAATCTCTGCGGATTAAATCCTGTTCAATATTCTCACCTCTAAAAGTAGCGAAGTCGAAGACATATTTTTTCTTATATACTACCCTGCACTCATCGAATTCCGAATGGAGTACAATATAGGATGTTTTTGCGGAGCTCGCAAAGTTTTTTGCAATCTTCTTTACATTCCCATCTACTGCGAAATCAAAATCCAAAATCTCCCTGTTAAGAATCGCATCCCTTATACTCCCTCCTACCAACCAGAGTCTATCTACATCCTTGTCGGGTAATTTTCTTATAGGCTCTATCTTTGAGAGAATCTCTTTTAAATCAACGATGCTCATCACTCCTGAGGTTTAAATCCCAATCGCTGGAATGGGTTCACCACACTGCTTGCAACATTCTTCAGATGGGCACTCACCCGTTTCAAATATCTTGCAGCTAGTGCGCAGACTATTGCCCTGTCACAGGCTATTGCCTGTTTGTCTCTTCTTCTTTCATCCTTGATCAGTCTCTCAAGCATAGAATCGCACTCTTTGGCAATCCTCGCGTGCTGGCCCATCACTATCTTTCCCTTTTCAATATCTTCCTCTCTGAACGACTTCTTCGTCAGATTGAACAGTTCATCTACTTTTTCCCTCAATTTTAAAATTTCAGGAACATACTTCCTGCCTGTAAGCCGTTCAGGATATATTCGCGCCAGTTCTATTATATTCTTCGAGAAATCTCCAATTCTCTCAATATCGATGACCACAGAGGTTAAGATTAAAGAACTCGTTATATCCTCACGGGGATTGATCGAAAGATGTTCAAGTATCTTTCTCCTGATATCTATCTCGTACCGATTTATTAGCTGGTCCTGTATGTAGATATCCTTTGCCTCACTCTGTTTCTCAAAGAGGACCTCTGTGGCAAACTTAAACATCTCCTCAGCCTTCTCCATCATCTTGTATGCCTCATCTAAACTCTGGCGGAGCAAGTCCTTTTTCTTCCACAGTGAAAAAAATCTTTCACTCATAATTTATCACCTCGCTAAAACTATTATTATAAATGGTATTATATAAAATAAAATTAAAATGTAAAGGACTGCAAACTTTCTGTTATTGGCACAGAAAGAAGCGATCCCTTTTGCTAAAGATATGGGAATTCTCTTCATTGGATATATTATACATATTCCACAGAGATTAAACAAAAGATGCACACCCGCTATCGCTATGGCTATCGGATTATTTGTAACTAAAGAAGCCAGAATTGCGGTTACCGTAGTCCCAATATTAGCACCAAGGGTATATGGAAAAATCTTCTCAATTGTTAAGAGCCCTGCACCTACCAGCGGAACTACCAGTGAGGTAGTTACCGAACTCGATTGGACCAGAGCGGTTAGTATCATACCGAAAGTCAGACTGGTCAGTGGTGTTCTGAAGATATAACTATCTAAGAATACCTCTGCCTTAGAAAAGGCGAGCCTACGCATATTCATAACAAAAAATCTCAATGATACGAACAGTATTACAAGGGCAAATATGAGCACAAGGATAGGCGAATTGAAAAGCAGTCGGGTAATCAGTGCCACTGTCGGCTGGACAGCGACTTTCAATGGGCTCAATATTTTCATCCCCCCTATGTCTGCAAAACCATTGGAAAACCATATTGCGGTCCTTTCCAAAAAATGGGTAGCCAATTCTACAGGCAAGAGAATGATAACTGCAAGAAGATTAAAGCAATCGTGAACAAACGCACCACCAAATGCCCTTTTGAACTCATCCTTTCTGGTAACATGCCCAAGAGAGACCAGGACATTGGTGACGGTCGTGCCGATATTCGCACCCATAACTACAGGGATGGCATTGCGGACGGTGATGGTATGGGCAGCAACCAGTCCGACTACAATGGAAGTGGTGGCAGATGAACTCTGTATTATACTGGTAGCCAGGATCCCTATAAAAAGCCCCACGAACGCATTCGATGTGGATCCTATCAAGTTATCGGCAAAACCCTTACCAAAGAGTTTCAAAGAACTACTCATAAGCTGTATACTCACGAGGAAAATGTATATCAATACGAATACGAAGATCAATCTAAAAAACGAAGACTTCTTCATCCTGTGTTCTTCTTTTCCCAGACCCTTATTAATCATATACATATGGAAATAACAGAATGTCAAGAGAAAAGCGAAGGAGAAAGTAGGAGATGGAGATTTGTCCAAAAAATCCGATTAACTTATTGTAAACCAAAGAATTATCGCATTTTTTCGTGTTTTAATTATGTAGGGGGCAGGCGTTCGTTTGCTCGTTCAAATTGTCCTAAAATCGGGACAGACTCGATTTTTTTTCTTGACAAAATTGAGCAGAACATATAAAGTGATATAGAAGAGAAGAAATGTATGAGTTTATTAGGTTTTTATCCAAGTGCTTATAAATAAAGTGAATAAGTGAACAAAAAAATAAATAAAAAATGGAGGTTTATATGGTTAAAAATAGCCGTGATTGTAATTTTATTAATGCAGATAAACTTATGTTAGCTGAGATTTTTCGATTTTACTGGTCTAAGGAGAAGACATGAAAATACTTCGACATATTGGCTCACTGGTCTTCGTGCTCGGGCTTTTCACTGCAGTATTTGTCGGGGTACCATGGCACATGATCGTTGCCGATGATCCGGTCGTGCCCTGGTGGCTCAGGATAGCCGTTTTCTGCCTTCTGGGGGGTATCCTTGTGGTTCTGCTGACAGTGGCTCTCGAACAAAGGAAAAACAAGACATCAGGAGAGGGGCCACTGCCTACTGAGTCTGACCGCACGGTTTTGCTATTGAATTCCGCAACACTACCAGGCCGAGAGATCACGGAGATTCTCGGTCTCGTCCAGGGCCATACGGTATTTGCTATCTGGCTTGGCAAAGATCTATCCGCCATAGTCAGGTTGATCCTTGGCGGCGAATTGATTGAATACACAGAGATGATGGGAATGGCTCGGTCAGTAGCTACTAATAGGATGATCGCCCAAGCTGCAGAGATGGGGGCGGATGCAATAATCAATGTTCGCTATATGACTACGAGTGTTGTGGGGAGTGCGGCTGAACTTTTAGTTTACGGCACAGCTGTCAAACTCAGCGAATAGATCGCCTTGCGGGAGGATATTGATATGGTGTAAGATTGCAGTCTTATGCCATCCACAACATCAGCTAACCAACGGCTCAAGCGACCGCCGCTTAGCCGTGACGTTAGATGTTATCACAAGCTAGGACTAAACATGGTCTGGAAAGCACGCACCACAACTTATCAGCAATCACTGAACTCATGGGTGATACTCCCCGCCCAGAGGGCGCGGCTTTACGGTATGAGAGTAGATTGGGCTACGTTGCCATAAACCAAGAAAGGAGACCAACAATGGCAGACAAGGATAGTATTCAAGAAACCCACAATTATCACCTGGATATCCCCATGAAGAACGAGCTGTTCATGTTGCAAGGCTCAAACTCACTGGACTGGGGGATGAAAAACCGGTTGTCGAATATATTCAATCCAGAGACCGGTCGTACGGTGATGCTTGCCATCGACCACGGGTATTTTCTCGGCCCGACTGCGGGATTGGAGCGGGTTGATGTGACCATTGTGCCACTGCTTCCTTACGCCGACACCCTCATGTGCACGCGTGGCATATTGCGCTCAACCATCCCCCCAACCTTCACAAAAGGGATCGTCCTCAGATCAAGCGGTGGTCCAAGCATACTCAAAGAACTCTCAAATGAGGAGATTGCCGTCGATATCGAAGATGCCGTCCGTTTGAACATCGCCGCACTTGCAGTTCAGGTGTTTGTCGGAGGCGAGCACGAAACCAAATCGATACACAATCTGACACGGTTGGTGGACATGGGTAACCGGTATGGCATCCCTGTCCTCGGTGTTACGGCAGTAGGCAAGGAGATGGTCCGGGACGCCAAATATATGCGTTTAGCAACCAGAATCTGTGCCGAACTGGGAGCGTCGTACGTTAAGACCTATTATGTCCCTGAGGAATTCGAAACCGTAACGGCATCCTGCCCTGTCCCCATCGTTATCGCTGGCGGAAAGAAAATTCCAGAACTCGATGCCCTGAAGATGGCTCATAACGCTATACAACAGGGCGCTTGTGGGGTAGATATGGGGCGAAATATATTTCAATGCGAAGCCCCCAGTGCAATGATACAAGCAGTACGAAAAGTCGTTCATGAAAATATGTCACCTAAAGATGCGTATGAAGTATATCAGAACTTAAAGAAAGAAAAAAAATAGAAAGACAGTCTATGCCGGCCAACAAAGCCTTTGATCTGCTTAAAAAATGTTCACCTACTCTCAGTGTCGGAATAACATCAGCTGACCTTTTGAACCTTGGCTCCGAGATAGCTTTACTCGAAGGGACGAATATAAAAATGGTCCATTTTGATGTTATGGACGGATGTTTCTTTCCAATTAGGAAATCCTATGGAAAACAGATGGTCGCAAGATAAGGCATCTGAATTCATCGCAAAATACGGGGGAAAATGGGGAGAGGATCTGGCTCTCCGGACCTACGCGAGCAGGCTGATCGGAGCGGAAAAGGAACTCGTGCTTCACGGTGGGGGAAATACATCGGTCAAGGGAACATTTACCAACATCCTTGGTGAACGCATTCCCGCGATCTTCGTCAAGGCATCGGGACATGACCTTGCAAATATTGAGCCAGAAGGACATTCCGGACTGGACCTTTATTACTTGCAGCAGTTACGAACTCTGTCGGAGCTTTCCGACGAGACCATGGTTAATGAATTGCTAACACACCGTTTCAACGCTCAAGTGGCGACACCGTCAATCGAAACACTGATGCACGCCTTTATTCCCCCAAAATACATTGATCACACTCATGCAGACGCCATATTGGCCCTAACCAATCAGATTGACGGAGAAAAAACCGTCCGGGATGCATTGGGGAGCGATGTAATCGTCTTGGAATACTTCAAGCCCGGATTTGCGCTGGCCAAAGCCGCCGCGGAGGCATTTGAATCCTCCCCCATGAGTAAAGGCATGGTCTTGATGAAACATGGATTGCTTACCTGGGGCGAGACGGCTCGTGAATCCCATGAGAAGACCATTGAACTCGTGACAAGGGCAGAGCAGTATCTGGCAAAGAAAGGGACAAGCCCGTTAAAAGTTAGGATTACTACATCTCCTGCAACAGCAAAGAAAAGGTATCTAAAGGTTGCGCCAATCCTTAGGGGATTATTGGCCATCCCCACGAGAAATGCTGACTGGCCATACCAGCGTTTTATCATTCGATCTCTAATAACAAAAGAAGTGCTCAACCTTGTTGATTCAGACCGTGGAAAGGAAATCGCATTGACACCAGCCCTGACTGCTGACCACTTGATCAGAACCAAGGCTCTTCCACTGTGGATCGACGCCCCACAATATGATGATGACAACAAGGTAAGGGAACAAATCTCCACTGCAATAACTGAATATGCGAAAAAATATGACGCGTATTTCGAGCGTCATTCCCAAAAAATGAAAACTGGACTCGATCGTTTTGACTCCATGCCACGAGCAATTCTCATGCCGGGATTAGGAGCAATATGCGCTGGTAAGGATGTTGTGGAAGCCGGAATAGTCAGAGATATCACTGCCCAGACTTTGGCTGCTAAGACAAAGATTGCTGCAATGGGGAGGTATGAAGGATTAAGTGAAGAACATCTCTTCAATATGGAATATTTCAGCCTACAACGTGCAAAGCTTGACCGTGAAGATGAACTTCCTCTACAACGCGAAGTTGCACTGATTACCGGTGCAGCAGGGGCGATCGGGACTGGGATTTGTCAAGAACTCCTTGAAAAAGGATGTCATGTGGCTGCCACAGATTTGTCGGGTGATAACCTGAACTCATTTGTAAATGAGTTGAAACCAAGGTATGGAGAACGAGTCATTGGTGTTCCCCTTGATGTAACTGATCCGAAGTCAGTTGCCCAAGGATTTGATCTGGTTATTCATACTTGGGGTGGCATTGACCTGGTGGTGGTGAATGCTGGCATTGCGGACGTCTCATCACTTGCAGATATGGATCCGAATGCTTTTCGGAAACTGGAACATGTAAACGTTGAAGGGACACTTCACATCCTTTCCGAGGTTTCACGACATTTCAAGGTCCAGGGAACAGGAGGGGACATTATCCTCATATCGACTAAGAATGTTTTTGCACCAGGTGCAAAATTCGGGGCATACAGTGCTACAAAGGTAGCAGCACACCAACTGGCTCGGATCGCCAGCTTGGAACTTGCAGAGATGGATGTACGTGTCAACATGGTGTCTCCTGATGCAGTGTTTGCCCATGGCAAACGCAAATCCGGACTATGGGCCGAAGTCGGACCGGACCGTATGCGCGCAAGAGGCCTGGATGAGAAGGGCCTTGAGGAATATTATCAAAAGCGGAATCTGCTAAAGGCAAAGATAACCGCAACACACGTTGCGAAGGCAGTATTATATTTTGCAACTCGTCAGACGCCGACAACGGGTGCAACCATCCCAGTGGACGGTGGCCTTCCAGATGCAACCCCGAGGTGATCACCGTGAAACGCATTTCTCCTGCAAGGGCAAATAATCCCTTTTGCAGGTTAACCTCAACCGTTATAGGGATATATATGAACAACAAGAGTATAATAAAAACCACCCGATTTCATCATATAACAGCAGGTATTCGGTTCACTCCCTGCGGTCGCTCACCCGAATTTATGCTTGATCTGTCATAGGACCTGTATGGGTGGTTTAATGTATACTTTCCTATACCACCTGAAAGCTACCCATATACATACGGATCCGTGTGGACGGGTCGTATGACAGGCCCGTATGGAAGATTACAGAGAGAACACAGATATTTTTCAATTGTTTTTTATTCTGCCTTTTCTCTGCGAACTTGTAAGATTAACGAACAATGAAATTTGACATTTTTCATTTTTCATTGCATAGGACGCCTTGTGGAAGTTGTTGCTCACTCTGCGCCTCTGCGGTTTTTTTTCTTGACATTTTTTTAAAAAATTTACATTTTAATGATGAAATTAAGGAGGAATTTTGAAGATAAAATTTTGGGGGACCAGAGGTTCGATACCTGCACCAGGTCCGGATACTGTAAAGTATGGTGGTAATACGACCTGTGTAGAGGTTCGTTTGAAAGATAACACTCTCCTCATCATAGATGCAGGAACAGGCATCAGAAAACTCGGGCTTTCACTGATAAAAGAGAATATAACACAGATAAATCTTTTTCTTACACACTCCCATTGGGACCATATACAGGGATTTCCTTTCTTCGCCCCCGCACATTTCCCATCGGTGGAGATAGACATTTTTGGCAGACCCCCTGCTTATTCAAAATTGAAGGAACTCCTTGCCGACCAGATGGAGTATAGATATTTCCCTGTCAATTTTGATGATTTAAAATCAAAAATAAACTTCATCGAGATATACAAAAATAAATTCACTATCAACAATGCAACAATGCATATCATTGAGACCAACCACCCCGGCGCCACACATGCTCTTAGAATCGAAGAAGACGGCGCCAATTTTATCTTCCTTACCGACAACGAAATCCATCCCCCTACACTTCCAAAGAATCCTTATAAAGATTTTGTAAATTTCTCCTTTAAAGCCGATCTGTTTGTACACGATGCTCAATATACTCCAGAGGAGATGTCCAATAAAAAGGGTTGGGGACATTCATCTTACGACCAGGCAACACAACTCGCCATAGATGCACGTGTTAAGAGTTTTGCCCTATTCCACCATGAACCTGAGCATACAGACAAAGATATAGATGCCATTCTTATGAAATGTAAGAGGATAATAAAAAAACAGAAATCTTCTCTTAAATGCTTTGCCGCAAAGGAAGGGTCGGAAATAGAAATATAGCTACGCAAACCATTTCAGAACTCCCCCATTTAAATTCCAAGTTTGAACTCTTTTTTAGGTGTTTTTCAGTGTTCAATTTCCCATATTCATATTAATAACCAAATCTCTCTATCTCTTGTGGTTTCTTTCTCCAATTCTTTCTCACCTTCACCCAGAGGTCTAAATATACCTTCCTACCCAGAAAATCCTCTATCTCCTCTCTTGATATTTTCCCCACCTCTTTCAAACTATCTCCATCTTTACCTATTATGATTTTCTTCTGTGAATCCCTTTCGACAAAAATCTTGACACTTATGTAGTCCTTTTTATCTTTTCTTTCCGTAAATTCATCCACCACGACTGCCGTTGAATATGGTATCTCCTCTCCATACCGTTTGAAAATCTTCTCCCTTACAATCTCACCAACAAAAAATCTCTCATCCCGTTCAGATAGTTGATTTTCTGGATAGAAAGGCTTTCCTTCCGGCAGGTAATTCAGTATGCTTTCAGTGAGTAAATCCAGCCCATCTTCTTTGAGTGCAGAAATAGGAATAGCTTCATCAAAGCGAAAAATATCTTTATAGGAGTCAATCAGTGGAAGAAGTTTTTCTTTTTCAATTAGATCTATCTTGTTTATTACAAGGAAAAACGGTCTATTTTCAACCTTTGAGATTATGCTCTTTTCTGTCTGAATGTTGAAGGGGTCAACCATAAATAAGATAATATCCGCATCGGAGATAGCGGCATGCACCTTATTGAGCATAGACTCCTGTAGTTTATATTTCGGATTGACGATTCCCGGGGTGTCCAGAAACAGAATTTGGTAAGATTCCCCATCCAGTATCCCCAAAATTTTGTGGCGAGTAGTCTGGGGTTTATGACTAACTATAGCAATTTTTTTCTTAAGAAGTTTATTAAGAAGTGTCGACTTGCCAACATTAGGTTTTCCAATAATGGACACATAGCCACATTTAAAGCCATTCATCATAGATCTGAAAGATAAGAGTCCCGATAAAATCGGGACTCTTATCTTTTTTACTACATAATAGCCTTTTTGAGATCCGGACTTGGTTTAAAAGTGGCAACTTTTCTCTCTGGAATGTTCAATGTTTCACCGGTGCGCGGGTTCCTACCTACCCTCGCCTTGCGAGTTTTGACGGAAAAAGTACCAAACCCAGCAATTCCTGCTTTACTGCCACTTGCTAAAGAATTTTTAATACCTTCGATAAAGCTGTCAACCGCTATTGTAGCCTTTTTCTTCGTAACCCCCGCGTCTTCGGCAATCTTATTGATAACATCAGCTTTATTCATCCTTATTCACCCCCTTTCATATAAGCTTCTACTATTCCTACCGTAACTTTAGTAATCTTAGGAAAGTCAAAAAACTTGTCAAGGGAAAAAACCCGCCAATCCCAAAGAAAAATTGGCCAAAAATAAAAGGTGAAAGTCAAAAACTACAAGTTAATGCAAAATTACCAGAATCCATTTAATTCGTTCACCGTTATTCGTCGTCGGTCATACGACCTGTAGGGGAAGCAAATGGATACGAATCTGTAAAGAAAATGGTATTGATCAGGTAGAGGCACCTTAGCAATACTGGTGTCTTCACTTAGTTGAATCTTATACATACCCACACCCCAACCCCTGTAATCTGAGAATTCTCGTTTAGTTGAGGTAAAATTTCAAACGAAGTTTGTAATTTTTTGTTGTGTATGACAGTCTCTCTCACCGCATCTATAGATGCAAGGCCTCTATTTAATAAAGCGAATGCGGTCATATAGATTGCTCGCTGAAATGCCTCTCTGCTCTTTGTCCTCAAATCTTTGAATCGGCGCCAATTTGACTCCTCACCCCAGTCCCATTCATCATTCCCAAAATAACCATTCTGTTCCAAGTATTCCTGTTGTTTTTGGGGATCGTCTGGATATAGAATCCTCGCCTCCCTCAACATATCTGTATTGTAATCTTCTGAACTGAGATACTGTTCCATCGCACTGTAGTATTCTTCCGAATGATTATCAGAATTTGCACCCGCTCTTGTTGCGGCATAGAGGTTATAATCATCTCTGACCCTCCTACCATGATAGGTGAATCCAATATACCCACCCCATATCACCCCTTCAGCAACCCAGAATAACTTGGCTTTGAACTTACTCTCAACATACCAGTGGCCTGTTCCGGGAAGGAGCATAGAGAGCATCAATGAGTTTCTGACTGATTTTGGTTTTATTTCGACCTCTTTTATATCATAAAGTCCCGCATTTAAAGGGAGCTTCTCCATTTCCTGAGCCAACAAATTTGTAAAAACAATAGTTACTATTAAGATTATCTTCTTCATCTTCCCCCTTTTAAAATTTTTGAAAACTTACTTCTCTCCTTTCTGTCTCTACGACAGCGTAATTCCCACCCTTCAATGGTCCGGGATTGATAACTATGCTCTCGCCTATTCTGTCTTCTCCCTGTGCCTTATGAGCGTGTCCGCAGAAGACGAAATCTGGTTTGTACTTTTCTATTATGCCGTTAATTACCTTTGAACCCCTCTGCACCCCGCCTTCTAAACCGACTTTACTTACAGGTGGAGTATGGAACAGAAAAATTTTCCCCCCTTCTACGTCGTCCATTTTTTTGAATGCATCTTCAACTTTGTTTTTTGGATAAATTAAAACGAAAAAGTCCTCAGATTCGAATTCACTTACCTCGCCGCCAAAACCGAATAAGGTAAAATCTTCAAATTTAGCCACTTTATTATGAACAAGATTCACATTTTGGGGATTCAAATTTTTAAAGGTATCAAAGTATCTTCCCTCAGGGGCATCCATATTGCCTGGTATAGTGAAGACAGGGATATTCCGTTCAGTTAAAAAATTGTAGAATTCTTTATATAATTTTAAATCTTCTTCCTCTTCATCTTCAATGCTTTTCAACCCTTTCATTGGCGAACGGTTTTCCGCCTTTGCACTCAGATACTCATCTCCCCTCGCATAGCCTTTAACAATATCGCCTGTAAAAACTATCAGGTCGGGTGATTCAGATTGTATAGCATCGGACAGACTGTGAAGTATCTCAATCTTTCCATGAAAGTCTGATAGAAAAACTATCTTCATATTATTCAAATTCTACTTATAATTAAAAATAAGTCAAAAAAAAACACCGAGTCCTACATTTTTAAAAGTATTTATACCATTCTGGATTTTGGGGTGGACTCTCTTTCAATATCTCCTGCCATTTTTCATCTGTTAACCTTTCAGACATACTCTGTTTAAATTCATAATAGGAGAAGATTCCACCCACCGTTAGAAAACCCTTGCCATCTATTTTGCAGATCACATAGATGTAATAAGGATAACCTACAGCCTCTTCTAATACTTGTTTTGAGTTGACATCGGTATGGACATCCGCCACACACGCCATCTCCTCATCAGTGCCAGTAGTTATTTTCTCCATAAGTCCGCGTGAAAATTTTGTTATACTTTTCAATATTTCCCCTATATTCCAGATCATTTTGTATTCGTCTTCTGTCAAAGTTTGCCCTTTTAGTTCCTTCTCTGATATGGTCCCCAAAGACCCTAAAATATCTTCAAATCTTAACAACTTGTTTTTACACTCATCGAGTAACAACCCTTCAGAGTCGAGAGTCTCTCTCAAAGTAGTTATGAGTTTTTTAATCTGTTTATATACTGATGGGAGTGGTTCCACATACCCTCTGGTCAATTTAGGAGTTGGGGGACGGCTTAAAATGGCTGGGGTATAACTTTGTTTTGCATAGAGTATAGTGTCGTGTCGGAGTTCTGCCCATGACCCCAATGCTGTATTCAACTGTTTTACAAACCACGCCTTATTTTTTATTAACTGCCCTTCTTCTTTAATTAGAAGTTTTAAACAACTGAGCCAGAGCCAGTAGAGGTTTTGATTCCAAACACTATCAGGTAGTCCAGAAAACTCGCTGCGTAATTTATTTAAGACCTCATCGTAGTTCTCATAATCTCCGTCCCCTTCTTCTCTTATTATAGCTTCTGCTACCCTGCTTCCGAGTACTGCCATAACATCGAGACCTCGTGGGAGACATCTCTGCGGTCCCATCGGTGTAGGATACATCGTGAAAGGTTCACCACTTCCTGTAAAATTTTTAACCTTTGGATAGACCATATTCTGCAGGATGTAAGAATCGGGTATGAAGCGTTGCCCAAAGAATCTAAAAGAGAATGTTGACTCTTCTATCTTCTTCTCTGCATCGGTTATATATGTGGAGATGATTTTTGGCTTTCTCAACTTCAAAGCCCTCTCTATGAATTTCCCCAATTTATTCTCATCTGATAGGTTTTCTACAGTATATTCTTTGCCATAAATCTCCTCTGCCAATTTTACATAATCATAATAATTCAAATCATCGGTCTTTCCAACGAAGAAAATAGTAGGTTCATATACACGAGCCCATCGAGCCTTCACTTTATTGAGTATGTTGACCATTAGGAGTGCCTGTTGTGTCAGGGTTTTTCCTTCTTCAATAGGGTCTATGCGTTCTCTGTACATCTCAGGACTCGGTCTTAAGTAGAAAGAGACCCTTCCATACCACATCATAACCTTGAAATACTTTTTAAAGAGTTCGTTTCTGGTGTAATGTCCTCTCGGAAGATACTGCGAATAGTCTTCTACATATTTAAAAATTGGTGAGGGTGAAAGCCTTTTGTGTTCTTCAATCAGTTTCAATTCCTCTTCAACATCAGTGGTTATTTCTTTGGGTATTGGTGTCTCGATTTCTAAAATCTTTGCTGCAACGGAGAAGAAGGCTACATTCCTTCTTACCGCTTCTTTAATTCTGCCTTTGTGGAACGATTCGAACTGGAGTTTTGACTCTTCAAGCATAATCTTGGTCAGTTCCTCTACTTCCTGTTCGAGTTTTGATAGTTCCAATATCCTCAACATGTAATCGAAGAGTATGTGTGTGGTATGGAGAATTAGATCGGATGTTACGAAAATGGACTTGTCTCTCTTTTTTGCATCTATATAAAGGTCGTAGATACTCTTATATCTATCTGATGGGAGAATGACGAAACCGTTCTGTTCGAGCAGGGAATAGGCATGCCTGTTACCTACGATATGCTGAAAAGATGCTAAATTCTGGATTTCATCGAGTTCGAAAGAACCTGGTTCAAAACAGGAAACCGAACAAAAAATCAGGACAAAAAAGACAACCTTCTTCATTTTTTATTTACCTCATGTATTTCATTGAATCATATCAAAAGAAATTCTTCTGTCAAGAGAAAAAAGACACGGTCGCAGACCCGTATGGGAATACCACTGATGTTGACACAGATAACCACGGAAAAAAGTCAGAAGGGGCGGGCCTTGTGCCTCCCTTGAAAGTAAATTTTAAAGTAGAAAGTAGTGCAGGGTCTTTCCATACGGATCTACGATAGACCCTGCTTTTTATTTAAAGATATCCTTTGGTAAATTGAACTTTTTGATCAAGCCTTTTAGCGCATAGGGAAGGATTTCAGTTTTCTTGCCATGCGACTTTACGGGAAAAGATATCTTAACTTTATAGAATTTTTCGGAGTGCTTCCCTCTTTTTGAATAAGCAAACTCTATTCCATACTCGCCCAATATTTTGATTACCTTGCGCAACTCTTTGGGCTTAGACATAGACTAATTTTCTTTCCGAAATAGTCTCTTTAATTCGTTTTAAATTAGATGTAAACTGACTTCTTTGCAGTTCCACTTCTGGCTCTGTATATAACTCCCAATATTCTCTCAAATCAGGATCGAACAGGTTATCAATAGCGTCATTCTCAACAGCATGGCCGATGTAATCTAAAATTGAATTATTCAATGCCTCTTTGGCCTCATCAATTGTAGTTCCATGGCTAGAAATACTAAAATCCAGACAACGACCAACAATAACGTCGTCCTCCTCGGTAAAGAGAATATGGAGAGGAGGAAGGTCCTCTGATATATAACATCTCTGCGCTTTTATGGCTTTCATCTTTACCTCCTGCACTTTTTATTTTATTTCTATTTAAGTATAACACAAGAAATTAGTTTTGTCAAGTTTTTTCGCCATTTTTTCAACAAATAGGGGAAATCTTTTTATTCTCCAATTTTTTCAGACCAGTCTCAATCTGAGCATACTTTTGTCAACGATTACATCCTCTTTCTCAAAATCGAGTTTTATTTTCTACCTTTGAAAGGCATCGACTCCAAGTATCATCTCCTCTTCCAATTCATCCGATATGAGAACAAACTGAACGGGGAAAGTACTCTCTTTTAGAATAAATCTTATGGCAGTTCCATACTCGGATTTCAATGCAGTTTTTTCATCTCCAAGAATAAAACTGACAGGTTCCAGGAGCTTATACATCGTTGCAATTGTTATCGGCAACATCTTTTCTAAGAATAGAATCAGATGCTCCACTGTCGAATAAAGCCTTCACTTTCGCAGTCCCTTTGTCTCCTTCAATCTTCACTTCTTTTACAATCATTCCCATCATCTACCTCCGATTATTAGCATAACCTCTTCTCGTCATTGCGAGCCCCCCTTCAACTTTGTTCAGGGTAAACTCCGGGGGCGTTGCAATCTCATATGCCCCCATTACCCATCAGTGGACATGTCAAAAAGTAGCCTGTCCCCTTTTTACCGTCCCCGGATTATTTTTCTCGCCAG
>JAUXAN010000004.1 GCA_030619885.1 bacterium | reverse complement strand
AATGGGATCAGGACCATGTTATTTATGTGAAAAGTGTGATACGAAAAAGCCGTGTAAGTATCCACATAGGGCGAGACCATCTATGGAGGCCTGTAGTATAGATGTCTATCAGACGGTGCGAAATGCGGGTCTCAAACTCGAAGTGGTTAAATCCCGTGATATGCCCTGCACATTTTGCGGTTTGATATTGATAGAATAGTTATTTAGAGGATGGTTGAATGGAACTGCATAAAAAGATTGAGCCATTTTTACCCAAGCATATAGAATTATTAAAAGCAGGCAAAAAAACAAATAAATAGTCGCTGTCCCTATTATCCAACACACCTTTCGTCATTCGTAGAATGTCATTTATTCGTGTAATTCGTTTGGTTCGTGGTCTTTTTTGAACTTGACAAAACATAATCAACGCTATATATTTATCATAACTTATTCGTAGAATGCTGTGCATAAGTGGATTTCGCCTATGGGGAAAATAAAGAATGTCAAGCAAGTTAATAGAAATATTTGAAGATAAAAAATTAATAAAGAAAATCGGGAAGCGATTGCCATATTTATTTCATTTTGCAGAATTAGAAAGTTCCAGAGCAGGGAAAGTTGGAATGGAGGTTGGTTCTCTTAACAAATCCCAGAGGTGTAGAGATAACTAAAGAAGCATTATCAAGTTTAGCAAAAGATAAGAAATCTAAAGTTATTGAAATACATTGGCAGAAAACAGAAATAGAATACAATCCATACAAAAGATGGGTAGATTATTGGAAGGAAGACTGAGATGAAAACCAACCGAAGAAAAAAAGGGACTCAAACAAGTTCGTTTGGTTCTCCTGGTAGAATAGGCCATGACTCCACACCTTTTTACACGAGCAAATTATACGAAGGATTACCGAAGGAAAAGAAAGTCAAATATATACAAAATCCCATACCTTCACAGTTCTTGGATAAAATCTTTTGTAAATCTTCTGAAAGGATGGACGAACTGCCTGATAATAGCATTCATTTGATGGTAACATCACCACCTTACAATGTTGGGAAAGAGTATGACGAAGATTTTACACTTGAAGAACACTTGCAATTTCTAAAAAGGGTATGGAAGGAAGTTTATAGAGTGCTTGTTCCAGGAGGTAGAGCTTGTATCAACATCGCAAATTTAGGGAGAAAACCATATATTCCCCTGGACGCTTTCATAGTGAAAGATATGCTTGATTTGGGTTTTTTGATGCGAGGAGAAATTATATGGAACAAAGCCTCGAGTTCCAGTTCATCCACGGCATGGGGAAGTTGGCTTTCTGCCGCTAATCCAACTTTAAGGGATATTCATGAATATATTCTGATTTTTTCCAAAGGTACATTTAGTAGAAAAAATAGCAATGGTAGAAAAAATACCATTTCCAAAAAAGAATTTCTTGAATTTACTAAAAGTGTTTGGACATTTCCGGCAGAATCTGCTCGTAAAGTAGGACATCCAGCACCTTTCCCTGTAGAGTTACCTTATAGGTCGATTCAACTTTATACTTTTGAGAGAGAAGTTGTTTTAGACCCATTTATGGGAAGTGGACAGGCTGCAATAGCGGCAATAAAAACAAAGCGCCATTATATAGGATATGATATTAACAAAGAATATGTAAAACTGGCAGAAAAACGAATTGGATATTTTTTTTCAGAGTTTAAATCACCAAAATTATTTGATTTTGAAAACGAGAAGTAATAGTAAAATGGTCTATAATACATACTCAATATTCAACTTCTTGAGTCAGGACCTAATTATTTAGGCATTGACAAAATGCTATTTTTATTGGTATAATATTAAAGCATATGAAATTTAAGAAGTTACAGAAGCGCTTCCATTTGCAAAACTCTACTTTGTTGTATCGAAAACCTGCGAAGGCAAGGCAGTAGGTGGATAAAAAATAGCAATGGAACTTTCTGACGACAATGACATTGAATACGATGATATAATAACCTATTGAAAAAGATGGACGTTTTGAGAAAAGCAATGGATTTGACTAACGAAGCATTGAAAGCGATTGATGATCCACAGGTTAAGCTAAGCACCGTGATCCGAATGGTCATTAGAGTTGCAGATCTTCGAAATGATTTCAAGAATCTCACATGGCTGAGATTGGAAATGCATAGTATGACTGAAAAGGACCAAATGAAGTGGAGAGAAGTTATTGATGATGTTAAACCTCACTTTTTACCAGACATGTTTACCAAAAATAAGCTAAACTGGTTAAAGAACTATCGTGTTGAAAGAGAATTCCACAATTTGGAAAATAACCTTAAACCCAAGGAACAACCTGATATTACAACATTATCTGTGCCTGAGATTGAGTTACGCATTGAGACGACCGAGTCTTTATTGCAGTTAGCTATTCCCAAAGGAATTAGTGAAGATGCTGCTTATCTTGAATATAAACGGACAGAAAAAAGCAGATTTGACGCTGCGTTTACTGTAAAAGAAATAAAATCTGTATTAGAGCGTATTAGACAAAGAGTGTACGAGTTCTTAAATCAAATAGAAAAAGAATTAAGTTATGGCCAAGTTCAATCTTCCATTTTCGAAGAGAACAGGTTATTTGTCGATAAGAAACTTTCAAAATTATGTCCAGAAGCAATTAGGAAATTTTCTTCTGTATATCAGAGACTAAAAAGTGCTGATGAAGAAGATTGGTCGCAAGCACTAACATCTTGCAGAAGAATACTCAAGGATTTTGCAAATGTTGTATATCCTCCAACTCACAAGCCAATAAAATGTAGTAATGGTAAAAAACATGTATTAGGGGAAGACAAATATATAAATAGACTTTGGCAATTTGTTTATGAAAAGGTTGGCAGTGAAACTACGAAGAAAGTATTGAAAGGACAGACTGATTATCTTGGTGAGCGGATAGATGCATTATATAAACTAACAAACAAGGGTGTTCATGATCAGGTCAATAAATTTGATGTCAATCAGTGTGTTATATATACTTACTTATTATTAGGTGATTTATTGAGAATTTAAAAACAAATAAATGGTCGCTGTCCCTATTTTCCCTCCAAAGATTTTGATAAACTAAAATATTAAGGTATGAAAGCTAACGTTACCGAGCTTTTTAATAATGCAAGAAAATTACTAGATAATGGAGAAACAAAGAAATCTATAAAACTGGCTCGATATGCTGCTACCAAAACTCAAAATCCGTTAATTAGAACTATTAATCTATCAGGAATATTAATAGATGCTGGCTCAGATTTAAAGAATACAAATTTAATTTGGGAAGGTGTTAGGCTTTTAGAATCACAAAAGGATTATGTAAAAAAACAACATTTATACTCTCTTCATTATAATTTAGGAACTGGCTACTTGGCTATTGGACAAAAGGAACGCGGCTATGGGCCAGGTACAAAACCATCTCTTTCAAAAGCTGTTAACCATTTCGATGAATGTCTTAGATATCAGAAAAATTATGATGCTCAGGTTAATCTTTCTATCGCTTTAATGGAACAAGGACGCTATATAGAAGCTCTTGATGAATTGAGAGAAGTCATTCCTGAGAATCCAAAACATCACAAGGCATTGGCTACAAGGGGATTAACCCTAATGAAAATTAATAGTTGGATGTGGAAGCATAAGTGTTTGCCGCAGAAAGCTTTTCTTGATTATAAAAAAGCTGTTGAGATTGCAAAGGATGAACCCATTTACTTGAAGAGTTACAAGGCTACATTACAGCAGTTTAAGAAGGAAGTTAACCATCCAAAACTTCATCCTAAAAAAAGTAATAAAGTCGTAAATTGGATCTGGAAGAATAAACTTGCATTAAATCCATGCCCTCTATGTGCTATTGAAACACCCTATGCTTTTGATGTTTATACTCTACCAAGTATACTTAAAGGAAGTAAACGGAGACCTTCTTTAGAAGAAGTTATTGAAATTATAAATAGTTTGCATCGCAGTTTTAGCACTGCACGTTGGTGTCTAATGGAAGGAATAGGAATTGTACCTATTAAGTTAAAGAAGCAAATTACAATTTGGCGCGTTTCGCCATTTTCAACGCATAATATTGAAATCGGTCTAATAATGACGGCATTCTCTGGGTTTTATAGCATTCTAAGCCAAATTTCGTTTGCTATAAACTCGTATTTTCATCTAAAACATAACGAAAAAAAAGTTAAATTTAATACTATTTGGGGACGTCCTAGAAAATATAAGGATATTCCAAAAAATCGATCAGAACTACATCCTGCATTAAAAAGAACAGCAACACCAGCATTGTCTGCTCTATATAGATTGGCGCTATCAATGGAATATGGTTTAGGTAGATATAGTGACCTGAGATTACTTCGAAATAGTTTGGAACATCATGTTGTCGTTGCAACTTATGATTGTCAACATTCATCATATTTTAAAAGTGTTGATCAGGATGATCTTATACAAAAGACAATTAAAATGGGTCGAATTGCAAAAGCGGCAATTTGGTATTTTGGGGCTACAGCTTGGCGAGGTGAGTATGAACGATTGAAAAGATCAATACGTAAAGATGTTAAAATTAAAAAAGGAGACTCGCCAACAATTATACGTCTATAAATTGAGACTATTATTAAAAAAATTGGGGGTAATGATTTGGAGTCAGTTTTTTGGTTAACAGATTTAGATTAGATATTAATACAGTCATCAGAAGTTATTTTGGAGGTGATAAAACTTGGTAGATTTTTCTTCTTTGGAAGCTGAAGATGTGTTAAAAAAGGGGCCACTAGATGAATATAAACGTGGAATAAATTTTTTCTATTCAGAACTGGAGAGACTGAACAAAAACATCTACATAATCAACCATATCCTTCAGTTTCCATTTAAGATGTTTTGTGCAGCAAAGGATAGAAACTTCTTTGGAATGGTGTTATTGAACTTCTTCGACATCAGCGTCTTAATGATTACTAGACTTGCGACCGATACAAAAGGAGATCTTTGCACTCTGCGTCAGTTCAAGAACCGTGTACGAAAAGATTATCTCAAGGCTAAATACAAACAGGATTTCGCTAATTGGCTTAAAAAAGTCAAATTCGACACCACTACTGAGAAAATGTTGAAACGAGCTAAGAACTTGCGTACTCAGAGGATTGCGCATTTGAAAAAGGATATAGTATTTAACATATCGAAAGTGATCCATCTAAATTTCGCAGAACTGGAAAAGCTTCGGGATGCATTGAATTCACTTCTGGATGCACTATCTTTTAATCTACAGCTTATAAAATTACCAGCTTCTTATTATGATAAAGTTCAACATCCGAAAGGATTTTACGGTAGGTCAGATATAGAGCGGTTATTATGTTTAGTCGCGAAAGATAGTTACCTGCTCAAAATGCCAGAAACTCATCCTGAAAAATGGAAGCACCAATGTGAGCACATGACTGATAAGCAGATAAGGTTGCTTAATATCTGGAGAAAAAAGTGCAATCTCCGTGAAGTATGAACACTAATGAAGGGGCCCTATTGGGGACGGTTCTCGGAAGTTTTTGGGCAACCATCCCGCACATAAATATGTGCGGGACCCCTACTAAATCTGCGTCCCATTGAATAAAAATCCTGTCCATATGGATCCCGTGGATTAATCCTGTCCATTCCATACGGATGCTGTGCAACGGATCTTGAGATCAAATGATGAAGAAAACAGTTGACTTTTACCTGAATTTATTGCATCGTATGTTATCATGAAATTCAACTATTATTGTTCCTTTTCATAATATAAACGTTAGATGAAACTTTTTTGCCGTCTTTCAAAAATATGAATAAGGAGTCTAAGATGAAAATACTTCTCGTTTATCCAAAGTACCCGGAGACTTTCTGGAGCTTTAAACATGCTTTAAAATTTATCTTTAAAAAGGCAACTTACCCACCTCTCGGGTTATTGAGTGTAGCCTCGATGATTCCTAAAGAGTGGGAGAAAAAACTTGTAGATATGAATGTAATGACCTTGAATGACAAAGACCTTAAATGGGCTGATTTTGTTTTTATCAGTGCTATCTCTATCCAAAAAGAATCTGTAAAAGAAATCATCGCCAGATGCCCAAAAATGGGTGTTAAAATTGTGGCAGGCGGACCTCTTTTTACAAGTAGCTATGATGAGTTTGAAGAAGTAGACCATTTGGTACTCAATGAGGCTGAAATCACGCTCCCACCCTTTTTGGAAGATTTAAAGAATGGGTGTGCTAAACATATTTACACTTCTAATCAATGGGCAGATATAAAAAAGACACCTATTCCGCTATGGGAACCGGTCAATATGAAAAGATATGCTTCAATGAACATTCAGTATTCGCGAGGTTGTCCCTTTAATTGCGAATTCTGTGATATCACACTACTTTATGGACACATACCACGAACAAAAGATAAAGGCCAGGTATTAGCAGAGTTGGAAAGCCTATACTCAAAAGACTGGAGGGGTGAAGTATTTTTTGTTGATGATAATTTTATCGGGAATAAAAACAAGTTAAAAAAGGAGGTTTTGCCTGCTATCGCTAAATGGATGGAACAGAGAAGGCGCCCTTTCTCATTTATCACACAAGCATCTATAAATCTTTCTGATGATGAAGAACTTATGCAATTGATGGTTCAGGCAGGATTTAATACGGTGTTTGTTGGCATTGAAACTCCGAATGAGGAAAGTTTATACGAATGCAGTAAGTTTCAGAACAAGAATCGTGATTTAATCGCCTGCGTTAAAAAAATCCAGAAGTTTGGCTTGCAGGTGCAGGGAGGATTTATTGTTGGTTTTGATAACGATCCACTTTCAATTTTTGAAACACAAATTAAGTTCATTCAAAAAAGTGGAATTGTCACTGCTATGGTTGGTCTATTAAATGCTCTCCGTGGCACAAGATTGCACCAGCGTCTTGAAAAAGAGAATCGATTGCTGAAAGATATTTCTGGTGATAACACAGACTGTTCAATCAACTTTATCCCTAAAATGCGTTATAAAACACTTATCGACGGATATAAAAAGATTCTCAAAACAATCTATTCTCCCGACTATTATTATGAACGGGTTAGGGGGTTTCTAAAAAATTATAAGCCGTTACAAAAAGGAAAGCGATTCCGTTTCAGCCATCTTGTGGCATTCTTTATATCTATATTGTTTTTAGGTATAATAGAAAAAGAAAGGTTTCATTATTGGAGACTCTTTTTTGAGACTATGTTCACACGCCCGCGACTTTTCCCACTGGCAATAACACTTACGATTTATGGTTTCCATTTTCGAAAGGTTTTTGAAAAATATTATTGAAATATTTGAAGACAAGGTTGGAATCAGGTTCTGCTGTTAGACATTTAGATAATTATCAAAACATCTAATCAGTATCAAATATGAAATATGAGACGGCCATTGGGGACGGTTCTTGAAAGTATTGAATAAATCTGTGGTTATCTGCGTAAATCTGCGTTCTATTAAATAAGAATTCTGTAGTTAAGCACGATTCAAGACCTGATCCCAATCTTGACTTTTGTAGAAGCAGGTGCCACCATTCTATCGGTGATAATAGGCTGCACAGTCGTATATGAACTTGTGGGTCCGCTCTGCACCAAATATGCCTTCACCAAGGTATACGAAATAGAAAAGTAAAATTGAGACCAATGTCTCAACGGTATCCATCCAATGGGGTTAAACATTTAGACAAGTTTCAGAATCAAATCCTTATCCAGCAGTTTGAGTTCGTTCTTGTCTTCTATAAACCTCTCCACATCTTTTCTGACTTTTACAAAATCAATGGTGAATAATCTTTCTCTTAAAAAGTCATTGAAGTTTTCCGCATCTACATTTGCTTTCTTATACTCTGTCTGTTTTATAGCATTATTGAGAAGTTTAAAATTGGGAAGTACCTTTTTTCCGAGATACCATAGAAGGTCGTAAAAGTCTCTTCCTTTAGTGTATTTTCTAAAAAAACAAGCGTGGAGTTTCGTAGCATAAAGAGAGGGAATGTCAAAATGCGTTACGGTAAAAACAAAATGCTTGTTCACTAAAGAAATTTCTGTATTCCACCCTTTTGGTGGCTTTGAATCTACCTCAATTTTGATAAAGAGTTTTTGGCTTCTTTGATTAGATAGCCCCGAGTTAAATAAAATATCCTTGAATTTAAACATACCCGATTGGATAGGTTTCTCTATACTCTTTTTAACTTGTAAAGAAAATCCCCTCTTTTCTAACTCGTAAACTACCCTCTTTAAAAAAACATCAAACTCATAGCTCTCTCTATTAATGAGTGAAAAATCAAGATTTTCTGAGAACCTTCGTAAGCCGTATAGAAATCTTAATGCTGTTCCTCCAACAAAAGAGAGATTTTTAAAATAACCCTTGTCATAGAGAATTTTCAATATAAGTAATTGTAGAAATTCTCTCGTAGTATGGATCTTTGCTTCATGGCTCGGGATTTTTGAAATAGTTTTTTTAATCAAATTCAACATGGAATTATCTCCATTCTTTTATAAAGCTTATCAAGTTCGACACCACATCAGCAAATCTTTTGTTTTCATATTTTCTGGCATAATCAGTTAGTTTTTTCCTTTTCAAGATATCCAGATTTTGAAACCGATATGATAGACTAAAAATGTCCTTCCCTTTATCCTTAAGATCTTGTAAATTCAAGTAAATAAAGTCAAGCACTGCTTTCTCGGGTTCTGCAACGAATACTGGAAGCTCATTTTCATCTTCTATCTCTGTGAAGCCAAAAAATAAACTGGTCTTCAGATGCTGATAAAGAAATGTACCAAAAGAATTCGTAAATTTAGCAGTCTTTTTTGTAGTAATAGATGTGACATCCTCAACCTTTTCAGGAATTAAATCATAGTAGCCAAGAGCATATTCAGTGCTTACATAAGAAGGAGAATATAGTGAGTTGGCTAAAAAAATTCTGGATGGGTGAATTTTTCTGTCCTTTTCATTTAAAATATACAGTCCTTTTCTTAGCTTAATAACTAGTCCTCTTTTCTGCCACACGGTCAGGCGATCTCTTAGAGCATGGGGTTTTGAAGTAACATTAAAAATGTGGCTCGACGAAATAAGAGGAAACTCGGCAAAAATATCTTTAAACTCCAAATATTTCATTTCTGTAATTCTTCCTTTTCCAAGATTTACAGAAATGATTATAAAGTATAGAATTGGATTTGTCAAGCTGTAATTTCAGGGATTTCCCAGATTAACGCATAATATAGGTTAAATCTGCGTCCTATTAAGAGAATATGGCGTGAATTTCAGTATAGTTGACTTTGCGGCTTTCTATATCCCTTTTTAAAATATCCTTTACCTCATCTTTTGCTGTGAAGTATATAATCTGCCAGCCCAATTTAGCGATTCTTTTTAATATGACAAGTTGCCTTTTCAACCTTTCTATATCAGATTTTATGAACGGGTCGTCCATAATGAAAAACCCCTTCTCCCCTTTCAAAAGTTTTTCTCCAAGTGCGAGCCGAATGGAGAGATATAACTGGTCATACGCACCACCGGATAGTTTTTCAGCATCCAGAGTACCTCCATCTTTTAAGTGAACCTTTATCTTCTTCTCATCGGATAGAAATTCTATTTTCTCATAAATACCACCCGTTACCTCAGAAAAATATTTTGATACAGAACTCTCTTTACCAAAAAGACTCGAAACTTTTTCTTCCTCTTCTCTCTCGAGTTCTTCAAAAATTTTAATTACTTCTATAACATCGTCCTTTTTGTCGTTCATTTCCTTGCCAAAGTCTCGCAGTTTATTTTTAATTGCGTCTAAATCTACAGATGTATCGCAGTGCAAATAATCTTCCTCCCTCTCGGGCAATCGTAAAATATTGTTTGCCCTTCTTTCTATGGCTTTTAATTCATCACGGAGACCAACCATCTTTTTTCTCATTTCTTCTTCCTCAATTGAGAACGATTTTTGTTTCCCTTTCAATCGAGTAACAGTTTTTTCGTCATACTCTATCTCTTTAGCTTTGCCCTCATATTCTTTTAGTGCACCCACTTCCTTGCTCCAGTGCAATACATTTCCTTCCAATGTTTTCGTATCCGTGCCGAAATGGCTCTTCAATATACCAGCCTGTTCTTTTATCGACTTTTCATACTTGAGTTTTAACTTTAACTTCGATGTGTATTCCTTGATGGTCTCTACCATTGATTTTCTTTTTAAACTTTCTACTTTCCTTTCAGCATTGTTAATTTTGTCTGCTATCTCAGGCAATCTTTTTCTTTGTATGTCTTCGATGCTGCTTTCCAATACGGTCACATCTTTTTCGAGTTCCTTCAACTCTTCTTCCTTTTTAGAATAATCCTCGTTGAATTTTTCGATATTTGCTAAAACTTCTTCAATACTCTCTCCAGCCAGTTCAAATCTTGAACTGTTTAGCTTAATCCACTCAAATAGCCTTGCAGATTTGGCTTTTTCCCTCGCAAAGAGAAATTTGAGTATTGTTGAAATGGCTGCCGAGACTGCAAATATTATGGAGAATGTAATAAATAGAGAAGACGGTCTTACGACATATCCAAACAGAGAGATTGCCAATAAGATTGCCAAAATTATTGTAGTGTATGTATAGAATCTGTCTTTGCCTTTTTTAGATGCCAAATCTTTTTCTAACTTTGTATAGTTCTTTATTTCAGGTTTCAATTCCTCATCTAACTTTGTTTTTCTCTCTTTAAGAAGGTTAAAATCCCTCCCCTTTTTCTTAAGTTCTCCTCCTTCCATCACAAATCTTTTCTCCTTCCTATCAACTTCTAATGAAAGTTTTTCCCTCTGTTCTGCACCGGTTTTAATATCCCTTTCGCAATCCCTCCATGCCTGTTCATTCTCTTCTGTGTACACCTCCAATGCCTTCAGTTCTTTCAGTGCGGATTCGATGGATTTTAGAGCCCTCTCCCCTTCTTCGTATTTCTTCCTTTTCCGCGCAAGGTCAAGCTTATTGAGTTTGTTCTCAACTTCCACTATATCTTCTCTTTTTTGGGAAATTTCTTCTTCTATCTTATCAAGATTCTCGGCTTTGATTTTTTTGTTCAAATTAGCAATTTTCTTAACTAATTCCTCTGCAGATTTTATTCTCGTCTTTATCTTTTCTGGTTTTGTATCAATAAATTCACCGGTAGGGGTGATCTTTCCTATATTGTGAAGTTCTTTTTTTACAGAAAGGATTGTTTTGCTTTTTAATCCTGTGAGCCGATCCGTTACATCTCGGTAAAATTCACTCTCACCTTCAATGGATAGGTCGCTATTTCTTATTATGAATATATTACGACACTCCGATGGACTTGTATCGGCAATTTTCGTTAAATTCCCTTTCTCTGGAAGTTTTATCCCTTTCCCTTCGTCAGATTTTATGATCAAGTACCCATCTGGATTCTCCTCTACCCTATCTATGTTACGCAGACCCTTCAAATTCCGTCCCAACAATAACTTTACCATCGCATCTATGGTGAGTGTCTTGCCCTCTTCATTTCTTCCGAAAAATAGCGTGAAATCACCAAGTTTAATCTTTCCTGTATCTTTTAGGGGTCCGTAACGCCTTATCGAAAATTCATCTATTCTCATAACTTGTTTTCATCATTGCTTTGATTGCAATGGTTCGCATCGAATTCTTCTTCTCTTTATCATACCTTCCCTCGAGTTTCTGCATAAAACTTTTGAACAGGTCGTCTTCGAGGACTGCCTGAATGTCACTGATAAGGTAATGGTAATCTTCTTCAGCACATCTACTTTTAATTATTTTTTTTATCTGATTTTTGAGTTCGGTCTCGTTAATCTCTTTACCATTGATATACCCTGTAACGGTTAGAATGGCTTTCGCTTGTGGATGGAGTTTTTCAAAATGCATTTTTACAAGTTTTTGAGGGTCTGTGGCTTTGAATGGGTCGAGTCCTACGGTTATCTCTTCAAAATGAGGGGTATCGAGTGGATATTCTCTTGGTGGTTTGCCAACTTCAAAAATATTGACCTTCCTCTCCCCTATCTCTCTTTTAGTAATCGAAACAGGTGAGCCAGGATAGACAAAATATCCGCCGTTTTTTAATCTCCTCAGATCGAAGTTGGAATGGAAATGTCCTCCAAGCACATAGTTGATATTCAAATCATCAAAGTAAGAGAGTCTGATAGGCATATATCTCTTCTCTTCCTCATCACCAAAATCCTTTCTCGAAAAGAAGGCATCGAGCAATTCTCCATGGTATAGCAGGATATTCTTTTTGTTAGGAGAGAAGACTTTTTTAAGCGAGTGCAATTTATTAAGAATCTCTTCCCCTTCTATATCTTCAAAAGGCAATCCAACAATCCTTATATTTTCATACTCAAAAGGCGATGGGTCGTTTAAAATGACCGTATCATCACCAAAATACAATCCGCTTCCATACGAGTCCTTATCATGATTCCCGGGAATTATAAAAATTTTAAAGCCATTATTTGAGAATGCATCCCGTATCTGGGGACGGAGGGTTTCAGCATCGATACCACTATCGAAGAGGTCACCGCTTATTATAAAATAAGTGATTTTTTCATTCTTACCGATTTCAATCAGTTTCTGGAGGGCTTCCCACCTTTCATCCCCGTATTCCCTTAAATGTATGTCTGCTGTATGGAGGAGCTTCATCCTATATCACGCTTTCTTTTAGCCAATAAGACGATATCTCGCAGTTCTTCAGTATTTCTGGCTTCTAACCAATGCCTATCGAAATCAACCTCTTGTGCAATCTGGGCAATTGACATAAGACTGCGGAGATGAAAATTTCTCTCATCCCTCGTACCAGCGAGCACAAATACGATATTAACAGGCGGAACTGAGGAAGAGAAAATGATACCTTCTTTACACCTGACCAAAAGAATTTCAAATTTACCCTTCCCATCAACGATAATGTGTGGAATTGCAAGCCCTGGATGGAGGGCTGTAGTGGACTCCTTTTCCCGCTCTACGAATAGATTGAAAAGCTCCTCTGCACTAACATCCAGCCGTTTAGACAGGGTCTCTGAGGCTATTTTAAGAAACTTGTCAAGCGAGTGCTGTCCTTTAAGGTCGAGAACCTTGGATTCTTTTATCAAATGGTCGAACCTATCTTCAATAATATCGTCCCGCTCTCTTAAAATTCCCTTCAACTCTTCTCCGAGAGAATCGGTAGCCAGTTTTTTATCCGTAACCCTCTCAACGATATGTACGATAGCAGATTTTCTTGTAACACCAATCCGAACATAAGCGAGATACCAACCCAAGCCACAAATAATGAATACGGTAGTTATCATAATTGGGACTGTGCCCATTTCAAAGATGAGGAATCCATATCCAACTATTCCAATAATCTGAATCCATGGATAGAGGGGAGAACGAAATTTTGGCTGATAACTCCGTATCCTACTCTCTCGCATAATGATAACGGAAAGATTTGCAAATGTAAAAAGGAGAATCTTCAAAGTTGAGGCGGTCTTGACCAGATTTTCAAGGTCTAAAAATAGGATAACGCAAATCATAAAAGCAGTGGTGAAAATTATAGAAAAATGTGGTGTGCCAAATTTGGAATTCACTTTTTGAAAGAAAGAAGGGAGAAGTCGGTCCCTGCTCATAGCCATCGGGTTACGAGAGGCTGCCATAATTCCTGCATTTGCGGTAGAGATGAATGCCAGGAGTGCACCGACTGCCATCAATATAATTCCGGGAGTTCCAAAGAAACTGCTGGCTCCAAGTGAGATTGGGGTGAGTGAGTTTGAAAGTTCTTGAGGAGTGACCAACCCTATGGTTGTAAAGATAACCATAATATAGAGCAACAGTATAACGCCGAAGGCAAGAAACATCCCTAACGGGATATTACGTCCTGGATTCTTTACCTCTTCAGCAACACTCGCAACCTTTGTCAGCCCACCGTAGGAGACGAAGACAAGACCTGCCGTTGCAAGGACCGAACCAGCACCAAAAGGCATAAAAGGAGTATACCTTTCGGGTTGAATAGAGAGAGAACCTCGAAAGATATATAAAATGAGTATAGATAAAAGAAAGAGAACCAGAGATACCTGGAACCTCCCTGCAAGTTTAACGCCAGCGAGATTGACCCACATAAAGAAGAGGCAGCATCCAACTGCGATCAGTTTCATCTGTATGGGAGTAATATCCGGGCTGAGCAGTACTGCGAATGCTCCCATTCCTACAAGGGCGAATGCAGTCTTAAAACTGAGCGAAAACCAAGCCGCAAACCCACCTAAAACCCCCGAAGGAGCCCCCATACTCCGTTCAATGAAAAAGTAAACTCCTCCTGCCTTTGGCATAGCGGTAGTAAGTTCGGCCTTGGAAAGCATAGCGGGTATAACCAAGATACCTGCCAGGATATATGAGAAGATTACTGCGGGCCCTGCCTTGGCGTATGCGAGTCCGGGCAAAATGAACAGTCCAGAACTTATCATAGCACCCGATGCTATGCAAAAGACATCAATAAGACCAAGTTCTCTTTTTAGACCCATAATTTAATAGGACGCAGATAACAGTCGCTCGTTTATATTAATCGGTTACAATGCCCGTTTCGTCCTTCGGTAATGGGGTCCGTAACCGTTAACCGCTCCACGATACAGGCTTCGTTACCGTTAAACTTTTAACGAATCCGAATCCGTGTATATCTGCTACCAAGTTCTTTCTCCGATGAAATCTGTTATATCTTTTAGTATCTCTCCTTTGACGCCAAACCTATCAAAAATTCCCTTTGCACCACTGCAAAGTTCTTTTACCTTACTCTTCGACCCTTCTATACCATACAGACCCGGATAAGTAATCTTTCCACTCTCTGCATCTTTTCCGGTCTTTTTACCAACTCTGCTATCATCCCCTTCAACATCGAGTATGTCGTCAACTATCTGAAATGCATATCCGAGTTTGGACCCTGCATCTTTCAATGCCTTTAATTTCTTTGGAGATGCCTCTGCACATAATCCACCTATTTTCAACGATGCACTTATCAAGGCGCCCGTCTTTTTGGTATGGATATATTCTAACTTTTCTGGGTCTAACTTTTTTCCTTCTGATATTATATCAACAACCTCTCCTCCCAATACGCCGTCAGTTCCTATGGCTTTTGTTATCTCTTTCAAGATATCGACTTTTGTCCTAACTTTTAAATTAGTATTGGCTATAATTTCGAAGGATAGATTCAACAACGCATCACCGGTGAGCACAGCAATCGCCTCGCCAAAGACCTTATGAGAAGTGAGTTTACCTCTTCTATAGTCATCATTATCAATACAGGGGAGGTCATCGTGAATAAAAGAGAATGTATGAATTAGTTCTATTGTACATGCGCAGGGCAAAATACGATTCAGCGTTTTACCTCCGCATGCCTCGAACCCGGCAATTGCAAGAATAGGTCTTATCCTCTTTCCCCCAGCAAAGACGCTATATCTCATAGCACGATGAATTATTTCAGGATATTCACTCTCCGGAGGGAGAAGCGTATCCAGTTTTTTTTCAATTAGTTTCTTCTTTTCTGAAAGATATTTGTCAACTCGCATCGAATAATATTCTAATGAAAAAAAGAGAAAGGTCAAGAGAAAAACATGGAGTACCACGGATGCTGACATCTCAGGATCCGTATGGACGGATAAACACAGAACAGGGAATCCCTAAAACTTGCCCATACGGTCTAATCCCCGTATGGAATCCGTAGGGACTTCTGTGCTTTTCTCTGTGAACTCTGCGTTCTCTGCATTTGCATTTTTCTCCTTGACAAAATTTTTTCATTATATTTACTGTAGATGAGTTTTAAAATGAGAGGACTACCTTAGTTCGCAATTTCTTCTGAATACTTATGAAGAGTTCACTAAGATTGAAGTTGATCCTGAGCTTTCTATCAGTAATTGCCATTGCTGGCATTACAGTCACTATAGTAGGGGTACACTTAATTGGCGATAGAATAGTGAAGCAAGCTCAGGAGAAGGTAAAATTGGACCTTAATTCAGCGAGAGAGATATACAGAGAGAGAATCAGAGAAGTCAGGACTTGTACACGTTTGACTGCTTTGAGGTTCTTTTTGAAAGACGCAATCTTGAAAAATAATATAGAGAACCTGAAACCAGAACTAAGAAAAGTAAGAGAAAGAGAATCACTGGATATACTCACTCTCACTGACAGGAATGGTATAGTTCTTGTTAGAGCGCGAAATCCTGCAGTTTTTGGAGACCACCAAGTGGATGATGAACTGGTTATGGCGTGCATTGACCGCGTCAATGCACGCAGTATCACGGATACTGCACTCCAAAAAGTAATAGTAGCATCAACTCAGATAGTTGTAAGAGATGAATTAGTGAAAGAAGGAGAAGACCTTGCTGAACAAGCTCATATAAAGTTTATTCCGACCCCTAAAGCAAAACTTAGGCCTGAAAAAGAGGAGATCTCAGGAATGATGATAAAAGCAGCAGCGCCTGTCCTTGATCGCAATGGTAACTTAATCGGTGTATTATATGGCGGAATTCTGCTCAACAGAAACTATGAAATTGTTGATAAGATAAAGGATATAGTATATAGGGGAGAAACATACAAGGGAAAAGACATTGGCACTGCCACCATTTTTCAAGGTGATTTGCGTATCTCAACTAATGTAAAGACAAAGGATGGAAATAGAGCCATTGGGACACGGGTATCCAAAGAAGTAAACAATCAAGTATTGGCAAAAGGGAAACCCTGGGTCGATAGAGCATTTGTAGTCAACGATTGGTATATAACAGCCTATGAACCGATAAGAAATATCAAAGATGAAGTCATCGGTATTCTATATGTTGGAATCCTTGAAGAGAAATTTGTGGATATGAAAAGACAGACTTTATGGACATTTTTGGGGATAACACTTGCTGGAATGGCTATTGCTTTTGTTATTTCATACATCCTTGGGAATAGCATAGTAAAACCTATTCGCTCTCTTGTCTCTGCCTCTAATAAATTAGCAAAGGGAGACTTGGAGCAGAGGGTTGAATATGGAACCAAAGACGAGATTGGTGAGTTAGGAAGGACCTTTAACTATATGGCAGATTCAATAAAGAAGAGAGACGAAAGACTGAAAGAATACGCACAGCAGGAAATAATGAAGTCAGAGAGGTTGGCTATAATAGGACAACTTGCAGCAGGTGTTGCTCATGAAATAAATAATCCGCTTGGGGGCATTTTGATATACAGCCACCTTCTGCTTGAGGATTTAGAAGAAAAAGATCCTCGTAGAGAAAATTTGGAGAAAATAGTTAATCAAGCAACCCGGTGTAAGGAAATAGTAAAAGGACTTCTCGATTTCGCTCGTCAAACTGAGCCTGAGATAAAAGTCTCAGATATAAATAAAATAGTTGATGAGGTTCTATCACTTATTGAAAACCAGGCGATTTTTCAGAATATTAAAATAACCAAAAAAATTTCTCAACCCCTTCCTCCGGTTATGCTGGACAAGGCTCAAATTCAGCAGGTATTTATGAATATTATTCTGAATGGAGCTGAGGCGATGGATGGGCAGGGTGAATTGACCATTGAAACTTCATCTGACGAAAAATTTGTTGAGACAAAATTTACCGATACAGGTTGCGGCATTTCTGAAGAGAACGTGGGGAAACTGTTTGAACCATTTTTTTCAAATAAAAAGACAGGTCATGGGACAGGGCTTGGCTTGGCAATAAGTTATGGAATCATCAAGAAGCATAATGGCGAGATAAATGTAAATAGTGAAGTTGGGAAAGGGTCTACTTTTACAATAAGATTGCCAGCAGATTATGAAAGCACAAACCACAAGATTACACGAGATTAACACAGATAAGCGGATATCAGATTACCAGATGGAGAAGTCAGATATCAGAAGTCAGAAGCACATATATTTGGTACTCTGATGTCTGAAATCTCATTCTAATTTGCTGATGTTCTGACATTCTATTTTTCAATATCTTGTCCATACGGATCTTGAGATGAAAATCTGTGTTCATCTGTGGTTGAGGATTTTTAAATGGTCGAAAATTTAAACATATTGGTCATTGATGACGAAGAGGCTATGCGTGATTCTTGCCACCAGATACTTTCTCGAAGTAGATATAATGTAGCGGTTGCCGAAGATGGGTATAAGGGACTTGAACTTGTAAAAGATGGAAATTTTGATATAGTGCTTCTGGATTTGAAAATGCCCGACATAAGCGGTATGGAGGTCTTGAAGAAGATAAAAAGTGACACCCCCGAAACTATTGTGATTGTCATCACTGGATATGCAACTGTTGAGTCGGCTGTTGAGGCAATGAAGTTAGGAGCATACGACTTTGTTCCAAAGCCTTTTACTCCGGATGAGCTGCGTGCAATTATCCAGCGGGCAAAAGAGAGAAGAAAATTGACAATGGAAAACATCTACCTTCGTGAACAGTTAAATAAATATTTAGGGATGGACGAGATAATTAGTGAAAGTGAACCAATGATAAAGATAAAGGAGTTGATAAGAAGGGTAGGTCCTACAGACAGTACTATTCTAATTTCAGGTGAAAGTGGCACAGGAAAAGAACTTGTAGCGAGGGCGATTCATCGCTATAGTGATCGAAAAGACAAACCTTTCGTCACTGTAGACTGCGGCAGTCTTGTAGAAAATCTTTTTGAGAGTGAACTGTTCGGGCATGTTAAGGGTTCTTTCACAGGCGCAATTACTACCAGACACGGGAAGTTTGAACTTGCCAACAGTGGGACCATATTCTTTGATGAAATAGCAAATATCGGAATAAACATTCAGGGCAAACTACTGCGTGCAATACAGGAACGGGAGATAACAAAAGTTGGGAGCACAAAGACGATTAAGGTGGATGTCAGGATTATCTCCGCTACGAATAAGGATCTCGTAAAAGGTACAAGTGACGGGACATTTCGTGAAGACCTATTTTACCGATTGAGCGTGATACCCATTCACCTCCCTCCACTCCGAGAGCGGAGAGATGATATACCCATATTAGCAAACTACTTTCTGGACAAATATAATCGGAAGAGGAACAAAAGAATAAAAGCTATCTCTGAAAAGGCGATGCAAGGACTGATTGAATATGACTGGCCAGGTAATGTGAGAGAATTGCAAAATGCAATAGAGCGTGCAGTGGTGCTGGCAAAGGGAAATGTTGTTGAACCCGTTGATTTTCCTTGCTACTCACCTGTAGATAGGGAGAGTGCTTCTATGTACGAGGTAGACTTCACTCTAACATCGGCAGAAAGAGAGCATATAATTAGAACTCTGAAGAAGTGCAATTGGAATAAAAGTAAGGCAGCAAGATTACTCAAAATTGACCGTAAAACCCTTCGTACAAAGATGAAAAAATACGGAATAGAACTGGGGAATAATTCCCCACACCTGGCGAAAAACTCTCCATAATTGAATAAAACCCGCTAACCAAAAACTACCCTTACAATAAAAATTTCCTGAAGCAAGTTATTGAATAACAACCATCCCGCACTTATGTATAAGTGCGGGGTGGCTGTTTTTTTATTTGGCATAGATTCTGCTATTAGGTAATATGTAAGTCATTTTAAAAATAGGAACGCAGATTTGCAGGATTTTAAATATAAAGAAAATTATAAGACTGAGGCGCCAAAAAAAAATAGGAGGAGAGATGAAGTTCTTTAATAATGGAATGAAAACCCCGTGTGGGGAAATCCACATAGTAAAGGATAGGTGTAAGGGATGTGGTTTCTGTGTAACATATTGCCCGATGGATGTTTTGGAGTTGTCTGATGAGTTTAATACTAAGGGATATCATTTTCCTGAGGTTAAAAATCCAGAAAATTGTATTAATTGTGGATTATGCGAGATGCTTTGCCCAGATTTTGCAATTTGGTCTACTTTAAAAGAAGAGAAAGAAGTAATTGAAGTTTTAACCTAAAACCCTCCCGCCTATGGCGGGGATAGAAAAGAAGAAATGATAGAAAATATTGAAGGAACTCATCCAATCGATTCTTTGCTTCGCGAAGGATCAATCCCTTTTGTTTGGTGTCCAGGGTGTGGGATTGGAACAGTCGTCAATACTTTTGTTGAAACGCTCGAGAAAGTAAAGATTGATTTAGGCAAAGTATGCGTCAGTTCAGGAATTGGTTGCACAGGAAAAGTTGCTGATTACTTAAAGATTAATTGCTGCAACGAGAGTCATGACAATGCAATTAAGTGTGCAGTAAAGTTTAAGCTTGAAAATCCAGAGACAAAGGTGGTTGTCTTCTTGAATGATGCTGATTTCATTGCATCCGGAGCAGATGATTTTATTGAAGCAGGGAAAAAGGGGGTAGAGCTTCTTGTGATATATATCAATAACTTTATTTATATAATCTCGGAATGTAAAGTCACCCCGACAACTCCATTTGTAAGAACTTTAGATGATGAAAATCTTGAACTGCCATTTAATATTCCTCATCTGGCAAAATTATGTGGTGCCCGGTATGTAGCAAGATGGACAACACTCCATGTCCGAAGGTTAATGTATTCTATAACTGATGCTCTTGAAAACCCGGGCCTTGCTGTGATTGAAGTCATTTCGCCTTGCTTAATGTATTATGCAACTGATGGGAAAATTGGGGAAACGATAGATAGGATGAGATTCTTTCATAATAACACAGTAATAAAACATGGCGAACCCACAGAGAATTTAGATATCAGGCTTCAGGATAAAATCATAATGGGGAGATTTGTAGATAAATGAAACGAATAGGTGTCTTTGTCTGCTGGTGCGGCTCAAATATTGCGGAAACAGTGGATGTAAAAAAAGTAGTAGAAGTTATTAAGAAATACCCGGGAGTTGCACATGCAGAAGATTATATATTTGTGTGCTCTAACCCAGGACAGAAGTTGGTCCAGGAGACTATCAAAGAGAAGAGATTAGATAGTCTAGTCATCGCTTGTTGTTCTCCTACCTTGCACGAGACTACTTTTCGAGACCTATCTCGGTTAACCGGGCTTAATCCATATCAATGTGAGATTGCGAATATCCGAGAGCAGTGTAGCTGGGTTCATAAGGATAACAAGGAAGAAGCTACACGCAAGGCTATAAAGATAATAAGAACCATAGTTGAGAAAGCAAATCAAAACGAGTCTCTCGAGCCGATCAGCACTCCTGTCACCAGACAAGCTCTTGTTATAGGTGGAGGAATAGCTGGGATACAGGCATCATTAGATATTGCAAATGCAGGATACGAAGTCTTACTTGTTGAAAGGAATCCATCAATAGGTGGTCATATGATTCAGTTATCTGAAACCTTTCCTACTCTCGACTGTTCGCAATGCATTTTGACTCCCAAAATGGTAGAAGTATCACGGCATCCAAAAATACGAGTTCTGGCGTATAGCGAAGTTCAGGAAATATCAGGCTATGTAGGTAACTTCAATGTAAAGATTCTCAAAAAACCAAGATATGTAATTGAGGATAAGTGCAATCTCTGTGGAAAATGCGTTGATGTATGTCCTGTAGCAGCACCCAGTGAGTTTGACAACAATCTTGCAGCCCGCAAGGCTATATATTTACCGTTTCCTCAAGCGATTCCAGCTACTTACACAATAGATATTGAACACTGCCCAGGATTTTTACCCATAGCCTGTGGTAAATGTGCAGATGTTTGTGAACCACAGGCTATAGACTTTGATATGAGGCCTGAAATAATAGAAGAAAAAGTAGGAGCTATTGTGGTGGCAACAGGATACGATTTGTATTCCCCAAAGAACATTGGCGAATATGGAAACGGGAAATATGAGGATGTAATGGATGGAATGCAATTTGAGCGTCTTTTGTCTGCAACTGGTCCCACTGGTGGCGAGGTCAGGAGACTCTCTGATAATAAAGTACCAAAAAGAGTAGTCTTTGTCAGTTGTGTTGGGTCAAGGGATACAGAGCATCATCTCCCATACTGCTCAAAGATATGCTGTATGTATATGGCAAAGCACGCAATGCTATATAAACACAAAGTTCCTGACGGTGAAGCTATAGTATTCTATATCGATACAAGAGCAGGAGGAAAAGGATATGAGGAATTCGTTACAAGAACTCAAGAAGAAGACAAAGTAATCTATATCCGAGGAAAGGCATCAAAGATTTTCAAAAATGGTAACGGCAAACTTATTGTCTGGGGTGCAGATACACTTCTGGGAAAGCAGGTTGAAGTTGAATGCGATATGGTAGTTCTTTCGATGGCAATGGTTCCAAGTAATGGAGCTAAAGATTTAATCAGTAAGCTGAAAATTCCCTCTGATGCGTATGGATTTGTGAATGAGGCACATCCAAAATTAAGGCCAGTAGAGAGTATATCAGCTGGATTCTATCTTGCTGGATGTACACAGGCTCCTAAGGATATTCCTGAGACTGTGGCTCAAGCATCTGGGGCAGCATCGAAGGTTACTGATTTATTTGCTGAAGAGGAGTTGAAACATGAGCCCATAGTAGCAGCTGTAGATGAAGATTTGTGCAGCGGCTGTGGTATATGTGTTCCACTGTGCCCTTATGATGCCAGAGAATTAGAAATAAAAGATGAAAAGAGAATAGCAAAAGTAAATGAGATTTTATGCGAAGGTTGTGGCTCATGTATATCCGCTTGTCCGTCAGCGGCAGTCCAACAGAGAAATTTCAAGGATAACCAAATATTTAAGATGGTAGATGCAATACTCTCATAGTAAAAATATGGCTAAAATATCTAATATTTTCGAGCCCAGGATTGTCTGCTTTTTCTGTAAGTGGTGTACCTCTGCAGGTGCTGACCTTGCTGGGACATCGAGGATGCAATATTTGCCAAATGGTATCCCCATCTGCGTTATGTGCTCATCAAGGGTAGACCCAGAACATGTCCTTTGGGCGTTCAAGCGAGGTGCAGATGGTGTTTTTATTGGTGGGTGTCATCCTGGTGATTGCCATTATCAGAGTGGGAATTATAAGACGAGGAGAAGAGTTTTTCTTTTGAAGCAAGTACTGAAAGATTTTGGGATTGAACCCGAGCGATTAAGGCTCGAGTGGATTTCCGCGAGTGAGGGGAAAAGATTTACGCAGGTGATGGATGAGTTTATTGAAGAGGTACGCTCACTTGGAAAGTTAAAAGTATAGATCAGTAATGGACAATAATTATATATTTACTGCTGACCTTGTTGCTTTCGTAGAGAAACAGGATTTACCCCCCTCTTTATATTCATTTGTCAAGTCAGCAAGCTGGAAAGATGATACTAAGGTAGAAATAGACACACGGTTTATAGTTTTCAAAATCAGGGGAACAGTAGACTCCTGCCATGCAATTATTATTAATCACGCTATGAACATAGAGCAAGTCGAAAACAAAATCCAGAAAGATTTAGGACCTATTAGACTTTCAAACGAAACAAGAAAAACTTTAAAAGAACTTCTTGAGAAATTTCGCCGGGGAGAATTTGCATATTTCCTGAACCATAAAGTCAACAACGAAAAGTATCCATATAGACATTAAATGGAAAAGAATAATCATAAAATTGGCAGCGTCCTTATCATTGGTGGCGGGATAGCAGGAATCCAGGCATCACTCGATTTAGCAAATTCAGGATATAAGGTTTACCTTCTTGAAAACTCTCCTGCTATTGGTGGAACTATGGCACAACTTGATAAAACTTTTCCAACCAACGACTGTGCAATGTGTATTATGGCGCCTAAATTAGTTGAATGCGGAAGACATCCCAATATTGAACTTTTAACTTGTTCTGAAATAGAAGAAGTAAGTGGTAAACCGGGAAACTTTAATGTAAGAGTCTTTAAACACCCGAGATTTATCGACCTCGATAAGTGCACAGGCTGTGGTGAATGCGAAAAGGTATGTCCAATTGAAGCAGTTTCTGAATTTAATGAGGGACTCGTAGAGCGAAAAGCAGTATATAGACCTTTCGCACAAGCCTATCCTAATGCTTTTGCTATAGACAAAAAACAAAGGCCACCCTGTCAGCAAGCATGTCCCGCAGGAGTACATGTCCAGGGTTATATTGCTCTCATAAAAGAAAAGAAATATAAGGAAGCCTATGATTTAATAAGAGAAAATAATCCCTTTCCTTCGGTTTGTGGAAGAATATGCACTCATCCATGTGAACAAAATTGCAGAAGGGGAGAGTATGATAGCCCTGTTGCTATAAAAGACCTGAAAAGATTTATTGCCGATTATGTTATACAACATAAAGATGAATTCGAAGGTAGGGAACAGGCATGCCTGTTCCCTACAGAACCCAAAAAAGAGAAAGTTGCTATTATAGGTTCTGGACCCTCTGGATTAACAGCAGGCTATTTCTTAGCAAAAATGGGCTACCGAGTTACCGTTTTTGAAGAACTACCAGTTCCAGGTGGGATGCTTGCTGTGGGAATACCAGAATATAGACTACCGAAAGATATTCTTGATTACGAAATCAAGGCAATCGAAAAAGCTGGGGTGGAAATTAGAACAAATACTTGTGTAGATAGCATTGGTCGCCTTAAACAAGAGGGATACGATGCGATATATATTGCAACGGGAGCGCATATAGGAGTGAAACCAGACATACCTGGATGCGATGGAATTGGAGTAGTGGATGCTGTGGACTTTTTGAGGTCTGTTAATCTTGGGAAAAAAGTTGAGCTGGGTAAAAAAGTAGCAGTTGTGGGAGGAGGAAACACGGCGATTGATGCTGCGAGAACAGCGAAGAGGATGGGTTGTGAAGTGACCCTCCTATATAGAAGGACGAAAGTAGAAATGCCTGCAGAGGATAGAGAAGTTGAAAATGCTCTCGAAGAAGGGGTTGATACCATATTTCTCGTTAATCCCAGTGAAATTGTATGTGAAAATGGGAGAGTAAAATGCATTAAATGTACGAAAATGAAACTGGGTGAGCTTGATGCAAGTGGAAGAAGGCGACCAGTTCCGATAGAAGGTTCAGATTTTTTAATAGAACGTGATGCATTGATTTACGCAATAACTCAAAAACCGAATATATCTTTTATTTCAGGTAATAAGAACATTGAAGTCACAAGATGGGGGACCATTAAAGCGAATAAAAAAACTTTTGAAACAGATGAGTCAGGTATCTTTGCTGGTGGAGATGTGGAGAGTGGCCCGGCAACAGTGATTGAAGCTATAGCTACTGGACGCAAGACTGCTATATCAATTGATAGATACATAAGAGGCGAAGACCTTAAAGAGGGAAGAGAATTGGAAATTGATGAACTTCCTCCAAAACAGTTCCCTGAATTTGTAGAAAGAAAAGAGAGACAGATTATCCTCACGCTGGCCGTGGAAGAACGGATAAAGAATTTTGAAGAAGTTGATTTAGGATTTACAGAAGAAATGGCAGTGGAGGAGGCAAAGAGATGTCTTGAATGTGGCCTCTGTTCTGAATGTATGGAATGCGTAAGAGTATGTGAAGCTGATGCAGTTTCCCATTCAATGGTTGGTGAACATCTAAATATCGATGTCGGCTCCATTATCTTAGCCCCTGGATTAGATAAATTTGATCCATCAATGAAGTATGAGTTTGGATATAAAAAATATCCAAATGTTGTTACCAGTATTCAGTTTGAACGAATTTTAGCTCCTTCAGGCCCATATCAGGGACATATATTACGACCATCGGATAGTAAAGAACCAAAGAGAATAGCATGGATTCAGTGTGTTGGTTCAAGAGACGAAGAATCGAATAGTACTTACTGCTCCTCTGTCTGTTGTATGTATGCTATAAAAGAAGCGATAATTACCCAAGAACATGTAAAGGATATTGAATCCAGCATATTTTTTATGGATATTCGAGCTTATGGAAAGGACTTTGACAAATATTATGAAAGAGCAGAACAAGAATATGGTGTAAGGTTCATCAGATCAAGAGTGGGGAAAATTGAAGAAGTAGAAGATTCTAATAATCTTTTAGTTTACTATACTACAGAAGATGGGAAACAGTTAGCAGATGAGTTCGATCTTGTAGTTCTCTCCGTTGGGTTAAAGCCTTCACAAAAAATTGCGGATCTTTCTGACAAGCTTGGAATTAGGTTGAACGCCCATGAATTCTTCCGAACTTCTGTATTCTCTCCCCTACAAACAACCCTTCCAGGAATATTTGTCTGTGGACCTGCATCGGGTCCAAAAGACATTCCGGAAACAGTAATGGAGGCATCTGGGGCAGTAGCCTCGGCAGCTGAACTGCTTTCAGATGTCCGGGGAACAGAGGTCATTGAAAAGGTATATCCACCGGAACGGGATGTTAACGACGAGCCTCCAAGGATCGGTGTATTCGTGTGCCACTGTGGAATAAATATTGCGGGTGTTGTAGATGTTCCACAGGTGGTGGCTTATGCCAAAACATTGCTTGATGTAGTAAATGTAGAAGATAATCTCTTCACCTGTGCACAGGATACAATAGAGCGTATGAAACAAGTAATAGAAGAGCATAATTTAAATCGAGTAGTAGTTGCATCCTGTTCGCCAAGAACTCATGAACCATTGTTTCAAGAAACTTTGAGGGAATCAGGACTAAATTCTTATCTATTTGAGATGGCAAATATACGAGACCAGTGCAGTTGGGTTCATATGAATGAGCCCGAGGAAGCTACAAGAAAATCAAAAGAACTTGTCAGGATGGCTGTTACAAAAGCAAGATTATTAGAGTCATTACCCAAGATAGAGCTTCCGGTTATACAAAAAGCATTAGTTATTGGTGGTGGACTTGCAGGAATGGTTTCCGCCTTCTCCATTGCTCGCCAGGGATTTGAGGTTACACTTGTTGAGCGGGAACAAGAACTCGGTGGAAACCTAAGAAATCTTTACTACACCACACAAGGAGATGATGTACAGGAATATTTAAACTCGCTAATTGAGAAAGTAGAAAATCATCCACGAATCAAAGTATATAAAGGAGCAAATATTGAAAATATTGAGGGCTACATTGGAAACTACAAAACCAGTATCACTACGAATCACGAATCACGAATAACGAATAACGAATTAGAGCACGGTATTGTAATCGTGTCTACTGGGGCAGAAGAATCAAAACCAAAAGAATATCTCTATGGAGAGGATGCAAGAGTAATAACACAGCTTGAGCTGGGAAAAAGACTCGTAGAAGCTGAGAAGATTCTAGAAATAAAAGGTAAGAAGCCTGTATCTCAGATCCAAAAACTGAAATCCGTGGTTATGATTCAGTGTGTTGGCTCAAGAGATGATGAACATCCGTATTGTTCAAGAGTATGTTGCCAGGAAGCTGTTAAGAATGCACTTAAATTGGAAGAACTTAATCCTGAAGTAAGTATATACATATTACACAGAGATGTCAGGACTTATGGATTTTTTGAAAAGTATTATCAGAAGGCACGAGATGATGGAATTATTTTCATTAGATACGAAAAAGATGAAAAACCAATTGTAAGTCGGTTATCGGACTTCGGCGAGCTCAGTCGAGCCGTTATCGGTGATCGGCTATCGTCGAAAACCAAAAATCAAAAACCAATTTAGTTGTAAAAGTGAAAGACCCAATTCTAAACCGCCATCTTGTAATAAATCCAGATCTTGTTGTGCTCTCACCTGCAATGGTTCCTCGAACTGATGCTCCCCAGATATCGCAAATGCTAAAGGTTCCTTTGAATGAGAATAAATTTTTCTTAGAGGCACATGTTAAGTTAAGACCGGTCGATTTTGCCACAGAAGGTGTTTTCCTGGCAGGTCTGGCACATTCGCCAAAGACTATTGACGAAAGTATTTCTCAGGCTAAAGCTGCTGCTGCAAGGGCGTGTACAATTATCTCAAAAGATAAGTATGAAGCAGAAGCCATTATTGCGAGTGTAAATGAAGACATTTGTTCAGGCTGTGGAGTATGTGAGAGTGTTTGTGCTTATGGTGCACCAGAAATCGTTTTAAAAGAAGGCAAGAGAATTTCTCAGGTTAACGAAGCACTTTGCAAGGGTTGTGGGAGTTGTGTATCATCTTGCCCATCAGGAGCAATGCAGCAACTCGGATTTAAATCCCAGCAACTTTTTGCAATGACAGATGCAGCACTAAAATGAACAAGGATTTTAAACCTAAAATTATAGTCTTTTGTTGCAATTGGTGTTCTTATGCGGGAGCAGACCTTGCTGGAGTATCAAGATTGCAGATGAAGCCTTATTTTAGGGTAATTCGGACGATGTGTTCTGGCAGAGTTGACCCAGAATTTGTGCTTAATGCGTTTACTAAAGGGGCAGATGGAGTTATGATAGCGGGCTGCCACCCGGGAGATTGTCATTACATTAACGGCAATTATAAGACGAGAAGACGCTATCTCCTTCTCAAACAAATGATTGCACAACTTGGTATAAATCCACAAAGATTAAGGTTAGAATGGATCTCAGCGAGTGAGGCTACAAAGTTTCAGCAAACTATAAATAATTTCATTGATGAAATCACAAAACTTGGGCCTCAGTCTCAATATCCGTATGGAGAGGTGTAAAAATGGAGAACTTTTCACATACATATACGGCAGATTTAGCTGCCTTTTCAGAGATACAGGACCTGCCCCCTTCTTTACGTATCTTCGCTGAAATAAAAGCTAATAAGGAAAAAATGGAGATAAAAGATGACACAAAAGTTATAATTTTCAAAATCAGAGAGACAACCAACTGTTATTCTGCACTTCTTCTTGATGGTAAAGAGCCGACAGTATGGGAAATTGAGAGGGAACTTGGCAAGGATTTGAAGAATCTCCCAGTCAGACTCTCATGGTACTCAAAAGAGAAGACCAGAAAATTGGTGGAAGAACTAAAGCAGAATAACTTCGTGTGTTACATTGACAATCAAATGCTTAATACAACAGATATGTAGAATAGTCAAAGGCAGGTATCAAAGCCGCTATCACTGCGAGGAGATACTGTCTTGGGCCATGGAGGATAAACAGATGAAATTAAAAGAAAAGACGAGTTTCGATAACCTTGTGCAAGAAGTGATAGAAAAAGGGCTCTGTAACAGATGCGGAGGATGTGTATCCTTCTGTTCAGCAGATAGAATCGGAGCGTTAGAAATAGGAGAAGATAACTTTCCAAGATATGCTGATAAAGAAAAATGCCTGGAGTGCGGAATATGTTACCTTATATGCCCCCAAACCTCTATCCTTAAAGAAGAGGTGAGAGAGGAATTTGGATGGCGCCCCCCGATAGGACGTTACCAGGACATTTTTTCAGCAAGGACAACAGATGAGGAAATTTTGAAAGTCTGCACTGATGGTGGTGTAGTAACTTCACTTCTTTTATATATGTTGGAAAACAACCTTATTGATGGAGCAGTTGTTTCTAAAAGGGTGGGTTTATTTAGCCGTAAGCCGATAGTAGCTACTGCTCGCAGCGAACTTATGCAAGCTGCTGGCTCTCAATTTTCAGAGTCTTCCCATCTTCAAGAAATGGGTGCTGAATATACAACATTCGTTCCTACGATACCAATAATTAGAGAATACGCCCCAAAATCTTTTCTCAGATTAGCTCTAGTAGGAACACCGTGTCAAATTGAAGCCATCAGAAAAATGCAAATATTGAAGATCTTACCAGCAGATGTAATTACATTTACTATTGGTTTATTTTGCATGCAGAGTTTTGCTCTTGACGACCTTATGAAGAAAAAGTTTACCAAAAAACATCAGATAAATTTGAAAGATATTGTGAAATTAAATGTTAAGGAGGATTTCATTCTTACTAAGAATTCCGGCATAACCGTGCACATTCCCATGGAAGAGATCGAAGAAATAGCAAGACCGGCGTGTTTAGCCTGTGAAGACTTTGCTAATAATTACGCTGATATTTCAGTGGGTGGACTTGGTTCTCCAGACGTATACACTACGGTTTTGATAAGAACTATTCAGGGAAAGAGAATATATACTGAAGCATTACGCCAGGGCTACCTTGAGAAAAAGGTCGAAAAAACTATCGGGAAGAGTAAAGCTGAAAAATCAAGACTGCTATCACTAATCGAAGCATTTGCGGAAAGAAAAAGGAAGAGAGGAGAAGAAAGACTGAGTAAAATTATTGATGAAGAAAATCCTCTGGAGAGGATATACTCCAAATCGGAGGCTGTTTAGAAATAAAAACATCGAGTTACCCAGATGCCACAGATTATGAAAAATAGAACATTTCTTAAATTCAATAGAGGTTTAAAATCAACGAATATCTGTGTTAATCTGTGTCTAATTGAAGGATTTGAGTAAAGGTGTAAAAATGGCAAAACTTGTTACTATACTGGTAATTGATGATGAAGAATTTATGTGTGACTCATGTTGTAAGGTATATGCTAAAGACGGTTATAGAGTAGATATTGCGAGAGATGGGGCCACTGGCTTGCAAAAGGTAAAAGAACTAAATCCAGACCTTGTACTTGTTGACCTCAAAATGCCAGGGATGAGTGGTATGGAAGTTCTTGAAGAGATTAAAACGATTGATCCAAATATTATTTCTGTGGTGATAACAGGTTATGGGACGATAGACTCAGCAGTGGAATCAATGAAAAATGGTGCATACGATTTTTTACCCAAACCATTTACACCTGATGAACTCAGACTAATCACAAAAAGAGCCCTCGAGAGAAGGAGATTGATTATCGAATCCAATCGTCTGCGACAAGAGAAGGATAAGATGAGAGAAAATTTCATCAGTATGGTGTCGCATCAACTTAGAACGCCACTTGTTGCTGTCCAGGAATATTTCGAGGTAATTCTGGAAGGGTTGGCGGGAGAAGTTACGGAAGAACAAAGGAAAATGCTGGAGCGGTCAAAAACTCGCATTGATGAACTTTTGAGATTAATCAAGGATTGGCTCGACCTATCTAAAATAGATGCTGACAAGATTGTAAATAAATTAAAGCCGATAAGTTTAACCGAGATTATCACTAAGACTTCAGATTTGATGCAGACATTGGCGAAACAAAAAAATATTACCTTGAAAACGGATATCCCTGAGAATTTACCAATGATTCTTGGTAATAAGGAAACTCTGGAACAGGCGTTCTTAAACCTGCTGGACAATGGGATAAGGTATAATAAAAACGGAGGGAGTATCACAGTAAAGGCAAAAGCAGAAGATGGGTATGTAGCGGTGGATATTTCTGATACAGGGATAGGGATTCCAAAAGAGGAGTTGCCTTTCATCTTTGAGCAATTTTATCAAATCAAGAATAAGAAAACACAAGGAATTGATGGTACAGGTCTGGGCTTATCAATTGTAAAGAAGATAGTAGATGCACACTCTGGCACTATCAGAGTGACAAGTGAAACTGAAAAAGGAAGCACCTTTACAGTGCTTCTACCCAAAGAGGTGTTTAGAAATGAAGCCACAGATTACACGGATTAACATAGAGATTAACACTGATATTTTAAGAACTTGGAAAAATCTGTGTATTCCGTGGCTAAAACAGGAGGTAAGAAATGGAAAGAGCAAAGATTTTACTTGTAGACGATGATGCCGATTTCTGCAAAGCCACAACTAAGATATTGAAAAGTAAGGGATATGAAGTAGTTACAGCATCTGACAGCAGAGAAGCAAGACAGAGTTTTAAAAAGGAAAAACCCGACCTAATTATTCTGGATATAATGCTTCCTGGGCAGGATGGGTTTTCACTCTGTAGTGAGTTCAAGGAAAGAACTAACTTTTTCGATATACCCATTCTTGTCTTAACTTCTGTCAGTGCTGAAACTGCTAAGGATAAATATGCACAGAAGATTGCTCTTCATCACAAAGCAGACGACTATGCAGAGAAGCCTATTGAACCCAAGGAGTTGCTTGCCAGGGTCTATGGATTGATTACTCGCAGAAAATTCACTGTTTCTGAACCGACAAAGAAGAAGAAAGTCCTTATTATTGATAGCGATTGGGATTTCGTACGTTCAATGCGACAGGTATTGGAATCAAACGGGTATGAAGTGCAAACTACAGATACTGCAAAAGGCGGAATTAGAATGGTAAAGGCAATGTCTCCTGATCTTATTGTGATGGATGCTATACTTCCCGACAAAGATGGTTTTACGGTATCTCGTGAATTGAAAACAGATGCTCAGACATACAATATACCCATTCTTATGGTAACAGCACTTGACAAGCAATTTAGAAAGCAAAATTTTGCCCGTACTATGGCAGATACGCACAAAGTGGATGAGTTCATTACTAAGCCTATAAAGCCTGAACATCTGTTAAAAAAGATACAACAGTATATATAGTTATCTAATTCTTAATCCTTAATGCTTAATTCTTAATCTTGGAGGAAAAATGGAAACCAAATATTTAAAGGAATGGGAAACTGAGTTAAGTATATGCATAAGATGTGCTTATTGTTTTGAAGGCTGTCCTGTTTTTAAACAACTTGGTTGGGAATCTGATACTGCCAGAGGAAAACTCGTCCTTTCTTATGGATTACTCACGGGTGAACTTAAGCCTTCCCAGCGTATTGCAGATAGTATGTTTCAGTGTACCTATTGCAGGGATTGTGTTGAACGATGTTCAGCCAACGTTGATATCCCAGGAGTCATCTCTGCTGCAAGAGCAGACCTTGTTAAATCTGGTTTCGCCTATGATACACATAAGACTATAGTAGAAAATGTTAAGAGAACGGGTAATATCTTTGGAGACGAAGAAGTGAAAGTACCTATTCAGGAAGGTGAAATGCCTGTATTTATAGGATGCCAGTATCTTGCCAGACCCAATCAGACAAAACTCTACATAAGAATCCTTGAGAAACTCGGTGTAAAGCCGTTAATCAAGGAAGAAATATGTTGTGGATTCCCACTGTATGCACTTGGGTTTAGAAAAGAACTTGCCCAATGGAAAGAGAAGTTCCTTGAGATTTTCCCCTATAAAGAAATTATGGCTCTTTGTCCCACTTGTGCCGCTTTCTTGCATGAAGGATATGGTAAAAAGGTTACGCATATGACACAGACCATCATGGAGCATCTCCCTACGGCAAATCTTGGTATAAAGGCTACTTATCATGACCCATGCGACCTTTCCCGTGTTATGAATATAATTGAGGAGCCACGCGAGATTCTAAAAAAGATTGGTGTTGAGATTGTGGAAATGGAAAGAAACAAGAAAGAATCTCAATGTTGTGGTGGTGGAGGTGGAATTCTTATGTCAGATATTGAACTCTCAGATGAGTTAGGCAAAACAAGAATCCATCAGGCGATAGATATCGGAGTCTCTATGCTTGTAACTCCGTGTCCAACCTGTGAACAGGTGCTTAAAAAAGCTGCTGCATCAGCCTCGGAAAGTGGTAATGGAAGTATTACAGTGAGAAATATAAGTGACCTTATCTGGAAGGCAATAAAGTGAAAGGGGGAGAAATGCAGATTCTAAATCTTGGCAAACTTCCCGGTCAGCAATCAATGCTCGGGTTCCACGCACTCGCAAGACTTGGATTTGAAGGGCTTGTGATTGTATCACCAAAAATTCCACTGGCATCGGTAGGATATTTTCAGGACGCAGAAAAGGAAATAGATTTGGACTACTGTAAAAAGGCAGGCATCCCCATTATGCGTCGTGAAGTAGGTGGTGGTGCAACATATCTTGATAAAAACCAAATCTTCTATCAAGTTATATGGAAAAAAAGAAATCCTAAATTCCCTAAAAAAGTTACGGAAATATTTGAATTTCTCTCTCAGCCACCTTGCGATACTTACAAAGAGTTTGGCATAGATACATATTTCAGACCTGCAAATGACATAGTGACAAGAGAAGGCAAAAAAATTGCAGGAGAAGGAGGCGGCGATATTGAAGATTCAATGGTACTTGTTGGTGGAATACTAATGGATTTTGATTATGAAACTATGGGCAAAATACTTAAAGTGCCTGATGAAAAATTCAGAGATAAGATTTACAAGTCAATGAAAGAAAACTTGACTACTATGAAGCGCGAACTTGGTACTGTTCCAGAAAGCGAATCCATTGTGAAGGTTCTTGTTGAAAAATACGAAAAGATACTTGGCAAGTTAGATCTCATTAGTTTAACATCTGAGACTTTAAATAAGATGTTTGAACTTGAGCGATGGTTTACATCTAAAGAGTTTTTATTTAAAAAGACACCAAGAATCCCGAAAGGAGTAAGGATAAAGGAAGGTGTTGAGATCTTGTATAGTATATACAAAGCCCATGGAGGGCTTATACGAACTTCGCAGGAAGTAGAAGAAGAGATAATTGAAGATATTATCATATCTGGCGATTTCCAGTTCTATCCAAAGGCTGAACTTGAGGCTATGGAGCAAAACCTCGCAAATACAAAACGCAAAGATAGTCTAATAAATCTAAAAATTGAAAAGTTTTACGATAAGCACAAAATAGAGACCCCTAAAGTAGAGCCTGAGGATTTCACAAATGCAATTGTGATAGCAAAATAGGAGGTAAATGGAAAGGAGGTATTATGGCAGTGATAGAAGATTATAACATGCCAGATGAACTCTACTACCATGAAGAAGATACATGGGTAAAAGTAGAGGGTGACAATGTTAGGGTTGGGATGACTGACTTCTATCAGAAGTTAGCAGGAGATACAACTTATGTTGATTTACCATTTGAAGGAGATAAGATAGTACAAGGAGAGACTTGTGGTAAGATTCAATCTGCCAAGTGGGTTGGAAAATTTGTCTCACCTGTATCAGGCAATATAGTTGAAGTAAACGAGAAACTCGAGGATAACTGCACACTTATAAACAAAGACCCTTATGGAGAAGGTTGGATAATGATTGTGAAACTATCTAAATTAGAGGAAGAGCTTAAAAAGTTATATCATGGTGATGCAGTTGAACCATGGCTTAAACAGAAGATAAAAGAGGTGGAGAAGAAGAAATAGAATTTTATATTCATTTTGATTTTTAACTTATGTCTTGTATTTTAGTTGTTGACGATGAGCCTGTTGTGCTTGATGGGTGTGAAGCAACTTTGACAAAAACTGGCTATGAAGTGGAAACAACCCTGAATGCAGAAGAGGCTCTCGATAAGATAGAGGCAGGCAGATACGATGCTATAGTAACTGACCTCAAGCTACCCGGTTTGAGTGGGATTCAACTATTGAAAATTGTGAAAGATAAAGAACCTGAGACAGATATAATAATGATTACCGGTTATGCCACGGTTCAGACCGCAGTTGAGGCAATGAAGCTCGGTGCTTTTGATTACATATCCAAACCATTTACCCCAGATGAGCTTCGTAGCGTTGTGGATAGGGCAATTGAGCGTCGCAGACTTCTCCGTGAAGAGAGATTGAGAGCTACAAAAAATCGTGTCGCCTTTGAATACAATATGCCAGCCGACCTTTATTATCTGCCAGAACACAGTTGGGTAAAAGTGGTGACTGAAAATACAGTAGATATTGGAATAGACGATGTTTTTCAGAAAACCATCGGTGTTATAACTGATATAAAGATCCCATCAAAAGACACTATAATTGAGCAAGGTAATCCTTGTGCTGAAATTTATGGCGCAGCAGGGCGTGTATACAAGTTATTGGCACCTGTAAATGGACAGATCGCAGAGGTTAATGAATTGCTAAAAAAAGATAGTTCTTTGTTGAATAGTGACCCGTATGGTAAAGGCTGGATTGCTAGAATTAGAACCTCTGACTTTGCCAAAGAACTTGCCAATCTACTATCTGGTGATGCAATGATAAGGTGGTGGCTCAGGCGCGAAATAGTGGAACGGAAAACTGACAGATACGTCCAAATAAGTGCACTTAATCCAAATTTTAAGCACGAGATAGCCAGAGAGCCCGGTGGCGAAAATATTAAGGTCTGCTTTGGTTGTGGTATATGCACTGCTACCTGTCCTGTAAGGGAAATAGACAGTAAATACAATCCAAGAAAAATTATCCGTATGGCATTGCTTGGTATGAAGGAAAGGATTCTTAAGAGTGACTTCATCTGGCTATGTTCAACCTGTTATGCTTGCACTGAGCGCTGTCCCCAGGATGTGAAGTTCACTAACATTGTCAATGCCATTAAAAATATAGCTGTCAAAGAGGGCTACACTCACCCAGTCTTTACTGCTCAAGTAGATTTATTAGCAAAACACGGTAGGCTATATGAGATAGATGAGTTTGATAATCGCAGAAGGGAAAAACTTGGTTTGCCTAAATTATGGACCGGTGAAGGATCAGCGGCCAAAATATTTGAGACTTCAGGACTACTGGATATTCTGAAGAAATAAATTTAATATGAAATATGCTCTATTCTTAGGCTGTACAGCACCAACTAAAGCAAGAAATTATGAGCTATCAACCCGCAGGGTAGCTGAAGCTATTGGAATCGAACTTATTGACTTACCTGAGTTTGAGTGTTGTGGCTTTCCTGTGAAATCCGTGCATTATGAAAGTTTCATTCTTATAGCAGCTCGTAACCTTATTGCTGCTGAAGATGCTGGTCTTAATATCTGTGTGCTTTGCAGTGCCTGTGCTGGGACCTTAGTAGAGGTCAGTCGCTATCTTGCAAGCAATGATAAGGCAAGACAGAAAGTACTGTCAAAATTGGGCAAGGAAGATGGCAAGTATGGGTTCGCCCAAAATATCAAAGTAAAACACTTGATCAGGATTTTGCATGAAGATTTGGGATCCGAAAAGATAAGTTCAAAGATAAAAAGGAAACTATCTGGTATCACTGTTGCACCTCATTATGGATGCCATTACCTTAAACCATCAGATATATATGACAATTATGATGACTCTGAAAACCCTCATTCACTTGATGAACTCATTGAAATAACGGCTGCCAAGTCTATTGATTATCTGGAAAAGGAACATTGTTGTGGAGCTGGTGTGTTAGCCATAAATGAAGATATCGCCCTCTCTATAGCACAAAAGAAGTTGGATAGTGTGAAAGTAAGTGGCGCAGATGCAATTGTCCTTATGTGTCCATTTTGTGGTGCAATGTATGATGAAAACCAAAAGCGAATTGGAACAAAGTTTCAAACAAGTTACAACTTACCTGTACTTTATTATCCACAGCTTCTGGGGTTGGCACTTGGAATCAACCGAAAGCTACTCGGATTTAATCTCAACAAAGTAAAAGCAGATAGCCTGCTTGAAAGGATAGAAACGAAATCAATGCAAAATGAGCAGTGTAAGTTTAGCAGTTAGCCATGGATAATAAAAAAGTTGGTGCCGTATTAGTCGTCGGCGGTGGGATAGGCGGCATTCAAGCATCTCTGGATTTGGCAGACTCAGGTTTCAAGGTCTATCTTGTGGACAAGAATCCCAGCATTGGTGGTGTAATGGCGCAACTGGATAAAACTTTTCCTACCAACGACTGTTCTATGTGCATTCTTGCACCAAAGTTAGTAGCCACAGGTAGACATCCAAACATTGAACTCATAACCAATGCAGAAGTAGAAGAACTAACAGGAGAGGCAGGTAATTTCAAAACCAAGTTAAAGAAACACCCCAGATATATTGATATAAACAAATGTACAGGTTGTGGTGAATGTGTTGAGTCTTGTCCTGTAGAGGTGTTGAACGAATACGAACAAGAGCTTACAACGAGAAAGGCAATATATAAGCTATACCCACAAGCTGTGCCAAATGCCTTTGCTATAGAAAAAGCAGGGGTGCCACCTTGCACAAATGCTTGTCCAGCAAGAGTCCATACGCAAGGTTATGTAGCACTAATTTCACAAGGAAAGTTCAAAGAGGCTATAGAACTCGTAAGGGAAAACATGCCGCTCCCCTCTGTTTGTGGAAGAGCATGTCATCACCCGTGTGAGGAAGAATGTAACCGTAAAGAAATTGATGAACCTATCGCAATCAGACTATTAAAAAGGTTTGTGAGTGATTGGGCAAGAACCGAAGGAGATGAGCCAGTAAATCCAATAAAGCCTGACAAGAAAGAGAAAATAGCAATCATCGGAGCTGGACCTGCTGGACTCGCCTGTTCACTTGAACTTTTAAAAATAGGCTACCCAGTCACTGTCTTCGAATCAATGGGCAAACCAGGAGGGATGATTACATCATGCTTACCAGAATATAGAATCCCTGAAGATATTGCAAAATATGATATCGAGAGAATGCTTGCTCACGGCATAGAACTAAAAACAGGCATTACCATTGGAAGAAACTTATCTCTGGAGGATATAAAAAATCAAGGATACAAAGCAGTTTTTGTTGCTATTGGGGCACAGAATCCAAAACGATTACCTATTGAAGGCACAGATGCCGATGGAGTGCTCTACGGGATTCCATTCCTGAAGTCAGTAAAGGCAAAGCAAGAAGTAAGAATTGGTGAGAAGGTAATAGTTATAGGAGGTGGTAATGTAGCGATCGATTGTGCAAAAAGTTCCCTCAGATTGGGTGCTAAAGAAGTTCATCTTGTCTGCCTTGAAACAAGGGATTTATCTTCTAAAGATAGGATGCCTGCCCATAATTGGGAGATTGAAGAGGCAGATGAGGAAGGGGTAATTTTTCATCCTTGTCGAGGCCCGAAGAGAATTTTTAGTGAGGACGGAAAGGTTGTAGGACTCGAGACATTGGTGTGCTCTTCTGTGTTTGATGCCCAAGGTAGATTTAGGCCAAAACTTGAGGAAGGCACAGATGCCACCCTAAATGGAGATACAATTATAATTGCTATAGGGCAGGAGCCAGATTTCACTGGATTTGAAAAACTGGAGACCACTTCATGGAAGACATTCAAAGTTGATGAAATTACTCTTCAGACAAATATTCCGTGGGTCTTTGCAGGTGGTGATATTGTAAAGGGTCCTGCTTCAGTAGTTGAAGCAGTAGGACAGGCTCATGAGGCGGCTATCTCTATAGATAGGTATCTCCAAGGAATAGACATAAAGGTTGATAGAGAAAAAAAAGAGGTAAAGGTAGCAGAACTCCCAGAGAAGGAAGTCAAGAAAGAGAAAAGGATTGATTTACCAAAACGGCCACCCGATGTAAGGCGCAAAGATTGGGAAAAGGTTGAATTAGGCTATGAAAGTAAAGAGACAGCAATTAAAGAAGCAGAAAGATGTCTTAATTGTGGAGTATGTTCTGAATGTCTCCAATGCGTCAAGAATTGCGAAGCAGATGCAATCTTGCATGATATGGTAGAAGAAGACATGGAAATTGAAGTAGGAGCAGTTCTTCTATCGCTTGGCTCACAAATATTCTCGCCTGAAATTAAAGGCGAATATGGATACAAACGCTTTTCAAATGTTATCACATCTTTGCAATTTGAGCGCATTCTATCAGCAGCAGGTCCATATGAAGGACATACACTGAGACCTTCGGATAAGAAGCCACCGAAAAGGATCGCCTGGATCCAATGTGTTGGCTCAAGAGAAAATAGAAAAGGCAAGCCGTATTGCTCATCAGTATGTTGTATGTATGCTACAAAAGAGGCAATAATTACAAAAGAGCACTCACCAGAAGTTGATCCCACAATATTCTTTATGGATATGAGAGCTTATGGCAAAGATTTCGATAAATACTATGAAAGATCAAAAAGTGAATATGGAGTGAGATATATACGGGCAAGAATCTCATCTATAGAAGAAGACCCAGAAACCCATAACCTTTATCTAAAGTATGAAACCGAAGAAGGAGAACTTAAGCAAGAAGAATTTCATCTTGTAGTTCTTTCTGTAGGACTTGTCCCATCAGAAGAAGCAATGGAGTTGAGTAAAAGAATAGGTATTGACCTGAATGAATACGGTTTCTGTGAAACTGATGAATTTCATCCCACGCAGACTTCAAGACCGGGTATATTTGTCTCAGGTGTATTTCAGGGACCCAAGGACATACCCGAGACAGTAACTCAGGCATCAGGTGCAGCATCCGAGGTTGCTTCGCTACTTGCAGTTGCAAGAAATACTTTGATAACCAGGAAGGAATACCCAGAGGAGATTGATGTTACAGGAAAACCACCAAGAATTGGTGTCTTTATCTGTAGATGTGGTATTAACATAGGTGCTTATGTAGATGTGCCATTGGTAGTCGAGTATGCAAAAACTCTGCCCAATGTCGTATATGCAGAGGAAAACCTGTTTACCTGCTCACAAGATACACAGAGAAAAATTGTGGAGAAAATAAAAGAGCATAACCTTAACCGAGTAATTGTTGCCTCCTGTACACCAAGAACCCACGAGCCTCTGTTCCAGGAAACGATAAGGGAAGCAGGTCTAAATCCACATCTCTTTGAGATGGCAAACATTAGAGACCAATGCTCCTGGGTTCATATGAATGAACCAGAAGAAGCTACCAGAAAGGCAAAAGATTTAGTAAGAATGGCAGTTGCCAAGGTAAAACTATTAGAACCGCTGCCTACAATAGAACTTGATGTGATACAAAAGGGATTAATTATTGGTGGTGGACTTGCTGGGGTGGTTTCTGCTTTATCCATTGCCAATCAAGGATTTGAAGTGTTTCTTGTTGAGAAAGAATCTGAACTTGGCGGAAACCTGAGAAATCTGCACTATACAATCAAAGGTGAGAATGTTCAAAAATACCTGGACTCATTAATTGATGCGGTAGAAAATCATCCACGAATCAAAGTTTACAAAGGAACAAGTATTGAGAACATCGAGGGCTACATTGGAAACTACAAAACCAGTATCACTACGAATCACGAATCACGAATAACGAATAACGAATTAGAGCACGGTATTGTAATTGTAGCTACAGGAGCCCGTGAATACAAGCCCAATGAATATTTATATGACAAGCACACCCAGGTAATAACACAACACGAACTGGAAGAACTCCTTTCTAATCACCAATCACCAATCAACAATTACCAATCTGTGGTGATGATTCAGTGTGTGGGTTCACGGGATAATGAACATCCTTATTGTAGTAGGGTATGTTGCACTCAGGCAATAAAAAATTCACTCAAGTTGCTTGAACTCAATCCTCAAGTTAACATATTTATCTTATATCGTGATATCAGGACTTACGGAACGCGTGAAATTTATTATCGGGAAGCACGTGACAGAGGGGTTACTTTCATCCGCTATGATGAGAATCAAAAACCTGAGCTTATAGTCCAAGATGGTTCAATTAAAGTATCCCTTCTTGACCCAATTCTCAAGGAGCAGCTAATTATTGATGCGGATCTCCTCGTCCTGAGTGCAGGCATCCATCCAGAGCACGGTAATGAAGAGATTGCCAAATTACTTAAAGTGCCTTTAGGGAGCGACAACTTCTTCCTTGAAGCACATGTGAAGCTGCGGCCTGTGGATTTTGCCACAGAAGGAATATTCGTAGCAGGAATGGCACACTCACCAAAGACTATCGATGAAACAATTTCACAAGCCTGCGCTGCAGCTTCAAGGGCTTGTACCATTATCTCAAAAGATAAGTACGAGGCAGAAGCCATTGTTGCGAGTGTAAATGAAGACATTTGTTCAGGTTGTGGAGTATGTGAGAGTGTATGTGCTTATGGTGCTTTAGAGATTGTTATAAAAGATAGGAAAAGAGTTTCACAGGTCAACAAAGCATTATGTAAAGGTTGTGGGAGTTGTGTGGGTGCCTGTCCATCAGGAGCAATGCAACAACTCGGATTTAAATCAAAACAAATCTCTGAAATGGTCAAAGCATGCTTAGTATCGTAAGTTTGGTGTGGGAGAGGTAAGATGGTTGCAATAGAAGAGATAAAAAAGAACTCAGGAGGTGGATGATGGAGAAAGTAAGTTTAATAGGGGCAGGGAATGTTGGAACAGATACAGCCTTCTATATAGCAGAGAAGAAACTCGCCAATGTGATGTTGATTGATAATGTGAAGGGGAAAGCGAGGGGGAAGGCATTGGACCTTATGGAAGCAGCACCTATAAGGGGTTATGACATAGATAGTTATTGAGGGTTCGAATGATTACAAAGATACGAAAGGTTCTAAAATTGTGGCCATAGCGGCAGGAAAGATGAGAAGACCAGGGATGTTGCGCCTTGACCTGCTCGAACTAAATGTTAAAGTGATAGGCTCAATCGTCAAAGAAATAGTCACTAATGCACCCAATTCGATTATCATAATTCTTACCGAACCTGTTGATTCACTTACTTATTATACGCTGAAGACAAGTGGTTTCAAACCCGAAAGTTATGGGAGTAGCTGGTGTCCTCGATTCTACACGTCTACGCGAATTCATCGCCGAGGAGTTGAATGTTTCTACAGCCAATACTACGGCAATTGTTCTCGGAGGGCATCATGACTATATGGTCATTCTGCCGAGATATGCAAGGGTAGAGGGTATCCCTATAACAGAACTTCTCCCAAAAGAAAAGATAGATAAATTGATAGAGAGGACGAGAAATGCAGGCGCAGAAATCGTTGCGGACTTGAAAACCGGAAGTGCATCCTGTGCCCCTGCAGCCTCTGTCGCAGAGATGGTTGAGGCTATAGTCAGAAATGACCACAGGATTATATGCTGCCCTGCATATATAAACAGTGAGTATGGACACAAAGATATCTGTCTCGGTGTTCCAGTACAATTGGGAGTCAAAGGAATAGAAAAAGTCATCGAACTCGAACTTACCTTACAGGAGAAAGAAGCATTCGATCGCTCTGCTTCAGTGGTCAAAAATGCGATCGATACCTTTGAATTTGGACAGGGGAAAAAGTGACATTACATAGTATCGTAAGAAGGATGTTTTGTGGAGACGCTATTTTCTTATTAGGCGATGATTTTGTTAAGTGTTTTCAGTACCGAAGTGTTGCGAAAGAAGATGAATAATAATCAAAGGAGGTGAGTAAAAAATGACTGTTGCAAAAGAGGAAGATATAAAAGCAATGAAGGAGACAATGAAAGAGCTTCCTGGTAAAGAACGCCTATGTATATGGGTAAAGCTGGGTGTGATCTCTTATCGCCTTTGCACTCTCAATTACAATTGTGCCAAGTGCCAATTTAATCAATCTCTGATGGATGTGAATGGTAAATATGCGGAAACACCAGAGATGTTTAATATTATTACTCGGTTGAGAAATCTGCCAGCTTTGGAACGAAAGTGTAGATATATGTTGGTTGGAGAGGTATCTTATAAACTCTGCCCCAATAACTATCAATGCGGTTCCTGTGAGTATGACCAAATGATGCAAGATGCTATTTATGGGCATCCAAAAGTTTTGGCTCAAATGACAAAAGTAAACCGGATAAAAGTGAATGGTTTCTTAATTTCGGGTTCTCTCTACTTTTACAAGAAACACACTTGGGTTAGAAGAATAAACGAAGACACTGTGAGGATAGGATTGGATGACTTTGCTCAACGGTTGTTAGGGAAGATAAAAGGGATAGAGTTTGTTCATAAAGAAGAAGTGAAGCGAGGAGAAATTGGCTGGGAAGTCAGGAGCAAGATGGGAAATGCTCAACTACTTTCTCCAATCGATGGTACAGTGAAGAAGATGAACAAGGAGCTTTCCAAGGACAGTTCTTTATTAAATGCCGACCCTTATGGGAAAGGGTGGGTCCTTGAATTAAAGTCATTTAATATTGAAGTTGATTTGGAGGGGCTTTTGAAAGGAAACAAAGCCAAGGATTGGCTTATGGAGGAAGTAAATAGATTATCACACAGAATTGAGAGTGATCTCGGGGTTTCAGTAGGTTGTTATGTCACTCTTATACGCACACTCCGAAAAATTGATGAAAAGGAATGGAAAGACCTGATAAGAGATTTTTTCCTAATCTAAAAAAATTAAAATGTATTATTTAAAAACTGACAAATCCACCTTTTCAGCGCCCTCAATATTCACCTTCCCATATTTACGTATTTACAGAGTGCAATCTTATTTTTAAGACGATTTTCCTTATAAAAGTATAAGTACTCCACACTTTTTTCTTGACCCCATCAAAGAACTATAAGACTCGGTGTCAGTCCATACGGTCGTAGACCCGTATGGGATCCGTATGGAGAAAATCTGACCATTAGGTCGATTTCTCTTGACAAGCGAAAATACTTTCCTACAATTTTGAATATGAAATGCAAAGTCAAAAAATTAGACAGCAGAAAATTTACGGATTACATCAGAGCAAAGGGATTGAAGCATTCCAAAAAGAGGAGAGCCATCGTGAAGTTTTTCTTGAAAAAAGACCTGCATCTCAGTGTCGATGAATTGTACCGAGAGATAAAAGAAACCAACCCAGAGATAGGTTATTCCACGGTTTACCGTACCTTGAAATTACTTGTGGATGCAAGACTGGCAACTGAACGCAAATTTGGAGATAAAAGTGCCAGGTTTGAACCTATCCATCCTGAAGAACATCATGACCATCTTATATGTATTAAATGCGGTAGAATCATCGAGTTTACGAACGACCAGATAGAAAAACTTCAACAACAGGTTGGAAGGAAATACAATTTCAGAATCATAAGGCATAAACTGGAATTGTATGGATATTGCGACAAATGTAGAAAGAAAGAGAGGTAAAAATGGAAAGGATAGATTTAACTCAAATGAGAGAAGGAGAAGAAGGGATAGTCGTGGATATCTATGGGGGACATGGTCTTTTGAGGAAATTAGAATCGTTAGGGCTCAGAGTGGGTGTATCTGCTAAAAAAATCTCTGCCCAGTTTATGCGTGGTCCGGTAACCATCAGGGTAGGTAATACAGAAGTGGCTTTGGGCTTTGGGATGGCGAGAAAGGTCATAGTAGAATGCAAAGGAGTCGCTAATGAATAAGATACTTTTGATGGGAAATCCAAATGTGGGAAAGAGCGTAGTTTTTTCGAGGTTGACAGGTGTCCATGTTATCGCTTCAAACTATCCCGGAACAACAGTAGAGTTCATCAAGGGGTATATGAGATTGGGCGAAGAAAAATTTGAGATAATCGATGTCCCTGGCACCTATACCCTTGAGCCGACCTCGAGGGCTGAAGAAGTAGCGATGGAAATGTTGACCGAGGCTATAAAGGAAGAAGGGGATTTAGTTGTAAATATCGTAGACGCTACAAATTTAGAGCGCAACCTCAATTTGACACTACAGTTACTCAAAAAAGGTATACCGGTCGTTGTATGTTTGAACCTCTACGACGAGACAAAGCATACTGGAATCGAGATAGATGTGAAAAGATTAGAGGAAATCTTGGGTATACCGGTTGTTCCCACCTGTGCCATAACTGGTGAGGGAATTAGAAGACTCATCTCGAGATTAAAAGATGCAAGGGCGAATACTTACCAATACGAAGAAGAAGAGAGGTGGCATGAGATAGGTAGGATTGTAGAGAAGGTACAGAAAGTAACCCATCGCCATCATACATTCCTTGAGAGACTTGGGGATGCTTCGATAAGACCACTGACCGGGGTCCCTATCGCTGTTGGAATTATGTATCTCACTTTCAAACTCATAAGATTTGTTGGGGAAGGACTCATCGGGTATGTCTTTGAACCTATATTCGATTTATGGGCAAATTTGATGATGAAAGGTTCTTCGCTATTAGGTTCTTCAGGACTCGTTCATAATATATTGATTGGAAAACTGGTAGATGGGGAGATAGATTTTGTAGAATCGATGGGGCTTTTAACCACGGGCTTATTCGTTCCCTTTGCTATGGTCTTGCCTTATGTATTTGCCTTCTATTTGGTGCTGAGTTTTCTTGAAGATTCAGGGTATCTACCGCGACTCGGTATATTGATAGACAATCTGATGCATAAGGTGGGTCTGCATGGTCTGGCAATAATTCCGATGCTATTGGGTCTTGGTTGTAATGTACCAGGAGCACTGGCAACGAGGGTATTAGAAACAAGGAGAGAACGGTTCATTGGGGCAACATTGATGGCGATAGCGGTTCCCTGTATGGCACAGATTGCGATGATCGTAGGACTTGTTGGAAAAGCTGGGGCAAGAGGACTTTGGCTCGTTTTCGGAACACTATTTATTGTCTGGATAGCGATTGGAATCCTTCTGAACCTTATTTTAAAAGGAGAGAGTCCTGAGATATTCGTTGAGATTCCACCCTACCGTCTCCCCTATTTTGGAGCACTTCTCAAAAAGTTGTGGATGAGGACTTTAGGATTTCTGAAAGAAGCTGTTCCCTATGTTTTACTTGGTGTCCTCATCGTAAATATTCTCTATGCACTCCATATAATCGAGTTCATTGGCAAACTTGCTGCACCGGTTGTAAGGGGTATCCTCGGGCTTCCAAAAGAAGCGGTGAGTGCTTTGATAATTGGATTTTTACGCAAAGATGTGGCAGTGGGTATGCTTTCGCCTCTCGGTCTTTCAATGAATCAACTTGTTGTGGCATCGGTAGTTTTAACGATGTATTTCCCCTGTGTGGCTACATTTGCAATTCTGGTAAAAGAACTCGGTGTGAAGGATATGTTGAAATCAGCGGTGATTATGGTCGCTTCTGCAATCTTAGTAGGAGGAATACTGAATTCAATTCTGAAGTAATCTGACAGGATAGACAGGATTGAACATTTGACAGGATGAACAGGATTAAATATTATGAAAATGTAGGGAACAGGCATGCCTGTTCCCTACTAAATCTGCGGTTATCTGTCGTACGACCCATATAGGCGGAAATCTACGTCCTATTGAATAAAAATCCTGTTAATCCTGTCAAATAATCTTCAGAAAGAGTAATATATTATGATAGCGAGTGTATTGGTCTATTCAGTAGAAATCACTCTATTTGTTTTTGTAATGATGCTCATCACCGATTACATCAATGTATTGAGCAGGGGTAAGCTAACAACTTTAATCAGAGGTGGAAGGTGGAGACAGTACAGTATAGCCTCCCTGTTGGGCGCCACACCTGGATGTCTTGGTGCATTTATGAATGTCTCCTTTTATGTGCGTGGATTGCTTAGTTTCGGTGCAATGGTTGGTGGTATGATTGCCACATCCGGTGACGAGGCATATGTGATGATTGCCCTTTTTCCCAGGACCGCCCTCTTACTTTTCGGACTCCTCTTCATCATTGGGGTAATCTTTGCATGGATAACCGATAAGATTGTTCCTCTTTTAAGGATAGTGCCCTGTGCAGAGTGTGAATTGAGCCCTCTCCACCCCGACGATGAGAAATGTCGGTGTTTCGATGCTATGGTCTGGAAAAAGTTTCCACACATATCATCAATGAGATACATTCTGCTGCTTTCACTCGTTGCACTCATAGTTATCATCGGTACAGGTATACTTGGGCCGCATACCTGGGGCTGGGCAAGAACCACACTCTTCACGCTCCTCATAATCACTATATATATCATTGCCACGGTCCCACAGCACTACCTTAAAGAGCATATCTTCAATCACATAGTCAAGGAGCATATATGGCGAGTATTCCTGTGGACATTCTTTGCCCTTCTTTTCATCCACATTGGATTGAAATACTGGAATTTAGAGGGTTTTGTCAAAGTCCATATAATCTGGGTGCTTCTACTCAGCGGTTTCATCGGTATAATTCCAGAATCAGGACCGCATTTTATTTTCGTAACAATGTTTGCCAGAGGTCTCGTCCCATTTTCTGTACTCCTCACCTCTTCCATAGTGCAGGATGGACATGGGATGCTTCCTCTTTTATCTTATACGGTAAAGGATTCTATTCTCATCAAAACATTAAATCTTGTAATTGGATTAACTTTAGGAGGCATTCTCTACGGATTGGGTCTGTAAAGATTATTATCCGTAGGGTATGACTGTAGTTTTTTTCTTGATCTATAAGGAAGTATAAATTTTCCGCAGGTCGCAGATCCGTCCATACGGATCCGTATGGAAATGAGAAAGGGAAAAATTCTCTTGTGTATTAATTTGTGTTCTCTGTGGTTAATTTTTTCCTTGACATTTTCTTTGTATTTTTTGATAATTCATATAATATCTAAGGAGGTAAGGGGATATGAATAGACAGGATATTATAGAAGAATTAGCCACGGCATTAGATTTGCCAAAAGTTCAAGCAGGCCGCTCCATTAACTGTTTTTTGAGTATAATCAAAACTGCGTTGAAGAACGGGGACCAGGTGAAATTGTCGAAATTCGGGACCTTTTTGACCAAAAATAGAAAGGAAAGGAAAGTTCACAATATTAAAACAGGTGATCTTATAAGTATTCCTGCAAAAAGGGTTCCCATTTTTGTTCCAGGACAGGAATTCAAAGATCTTGTAAAATAGATTCACTTTTTAAATAGTGAACTGAAGAACCCTTTTTTCGAACCTGACATATCTAACAATTTTCTTGCCTTCAAATTCTTCGGATCCAACTTGAGGGTTTTCTTAAACTGTCTCCTCGATTCAGTTTCCTTCCCTCCATTTTTATAAACTATACCGAGATTTATATAAAAGTCAGGTTTGTTCGGTTCAAGTTCGATAGACTTTTTACAGTTGAATTCTGCCATCTCTAAATTGTCAAGATTGGAAGCAGCGAGGCCCAAAAAACTGTAGTATTTGGCCACCTTCGGCCTCAATTTACATGCAGACCTAAAATAACTCATCGCCCTGCGATAATTCTTCTCTCTATATGCCTCGATGCCGAGTTTGAATATATTCTCGGACTGAATATTTTTGGCATCCACCTCCTCAACCCATCCAGTGCGTAGTTTATTGTCGTAATCTTGTCTCTTTTTATCGTCTACAAGTGTCCTGTAGGCAACTGTAATAGCAGAAAATCGTTCGTTCGTAATCTTCCAGTTGCCAACCTTGGCTTGTTTATCAGGATGGTAAAGTCTTGCCAGTCTTATATACGAAGCTCTGATCTCCGATTTACTCGCCTCTCTCTCCACCCCAAGAATCGAATAGTAATCTTTCATTACCATGCTCCTTTCCCTGTCAGCACAGCAGGAATAGTTCTTAATAGTATTTCCAAATCGATGCTCAAAGACCAGTTATCTATATACCAGAGGTCGAGTTCTACCCAATTCTCGAAATCTAAGCTGCTTCTTCCACTTACCTGCCACAGGCATGTGATACCGGGCTTCATTGAGAGTCTTCTCCTCTGCCATGTCTTGTAAAGTTCTACTTCCTCCGGTATTGGCGGGCGTGGGCCGACAATACTCATATCACCAATTATAACATTGAATAACTGGGGTAGCTCATCGAGAGAAAATCTTCTCAAAATTCGCCCGACCTCTGTTACCCTCGGGTCTCGCCTTATTTTAAAAATGGGACCTATTGTCTCATCAAGATGCTCGAAGTTATCCTTTATCTTGTCGGCATCCTCAACCATAGTCCTGAATTTATAGAAAGTAAAAATTCTACCATTTTTACTCACGCGTTTCTGTCTGAATAGAACCGGTCCTCTGGATGTGACCTTAATAAGGATAGAAATTAAAATAAAGAGTGGAGATAAGATGGCCAAACTAAAGAGAGATAAAATTCTGTCAGAGATATTTTTCACAAGGAGTGGGATAAATCGCTGGGTAGTGGTGGAGAATGTAATCACCGGCATATCGAAAAAATTCTCTACATAAGGTTTGGCAATTACAGGGGTATGAATATCAACGAGGGTATGCGACTCGATCCCCATCTCCTCACAAAATTGGAGCATTGGTGCTATCTTTCCCAGATTCTCAGATGAAAGGTCAAAAAAGACAGAATCAACCACATTTTCTTTTAAATAACGGGTAAATTTTTTAGTTATCTTCTTAGAATCTGGATTGAATCTCAATCTATGAACTACTTTTAGTCCCCATTCAGGATGTTTTTCAACTAAATTGTAGAAAGACCCCTTATCATCTCCTTCACTCACCAAAAAAATATTTCTGAAATTACGCCCCCTCCTCCTTATTCTCCATAAACATTCTCTAACAATAGCCTTTTCGATCCATAAAAAGGTTATATCTAAAAACAGAAAGATAAAAAGAAAAATTCTCGATATTCTGGTATATTTGAAAAGGAAGAAAATAGACACCACCGCGACTCCACCTATAAGTACGCCTTTTAAGACAGAGACAAACTGGTCGGATATAGATTTCATTCTTTGAGATTCATATAGTCCAAAATGGGTAAAAAGGACGAGCCATATCGGAACGATAAGAACGAGCAGCCACAGGTAATAGATGAGAGGGGAAAGGCTCGAAAGACTTGGAAGGTTCGCTCTTATTATGTAGGCAAGAAGATAGGAAATTATAATTACAACTCCATCCGCTGCGCGGTCAAAATTTTTAAAAATATGTGCTCTTTCTCTAAGCATCCATCACTCCAAAGTATTCATTTGCACATTTGTGCACAAAACTTAACAGTCTCTCTCTAAATCTTTGTTCTGAAAATCTCATCGCATTTTGTCGTATGTTTTGGGGATTGAATTTTTTCTGCTCGAATTTTAACACAGCGTCAATTAATGCCTGCTCAGTTTGAAGATAGAAAAGAACACCTGTCTCCCCGTCTATAACCGATTCTCTTATTCCCCCTTTGCTGTAGGCAATTACAGGCTTTCCACAGGACTGCGCTTCTATCGGAGCGATGCCAAAATCTTCAAGACATGGAAAGATAAATGCCTTGCATCTCTGATAATAATCTCTAATTTGGGTATCTGATAACCTCCCCAAGAATTTTATATTCTCATTCGCCATAGCTTCGAGTCTTTCTCTTTCATCTCCATCACCGATTATTACAAGTGGTTGATCAAGCCTATTGAAAGCCTTTATAGCGAGGTCTATTCTCTTATAGGGTCTCAATCTGGATACGGTAAGGTAGAAACCATCGTCTCTAACATTATCTTCTGGATAGAAGAAATCACACTTGCAGGGTGGAGGAATTACTTCCGCCTCCTTCCCGTAGTATTTCCTGATCCTGTTTTTCACGCGAGTGGAGTTCGCTATGAAATAATCAACCCTATTCGAATTGACCGTATCCCAGATTCTTATATTATGTAAAAAGAACCTGAGGCCAAGTTTGTAGATTGGGTTTTTCTCCCTTTGCAATCTGTTGTAGAAATCTTCCCATGCAAATCGCATCGGGTTGTGGCAGTAACAGATATGGCAGACATTCATTGAAGTCAACACCCCTTTCGCCCATGCACTCGAGAGACTCAAAACGAGGTTATAATCTGAAAGATCGAACTGCTCAACTGCCATGGGCATCAGCAAGAAATATTTCTCATAATGTCTCCTCACAAGAGGCATCTTTTGCAGAAAAGATGTGCGTATATCCCATTCTGCAAATCGCCTTGGCATCTTTTTTCTATCATAAATGAGCGTATAAATCGGCGCTTTCGGAAAGATTGAATGGACCTCTACTAAAACTCTTTCCGCACCACCATACTGATTGAGATAGTCGTGAACTATCGCAACTTTTAGATCCATTTAGCCCTTCATCTCCTTCTTCATTACCCACAGTGCAATTATAATCAACAGTGCAGTATTTGTAAATCGTAGATACGCACTCGGTGTGAGTCCAAAGATAAAACAGGGCATAACTCCTGCTCTCATCAAGGTGCCGAAAAAAAGTGAGCCCATCGCAATTACAAAGATTATTTTAAATACTATCTTCATCTCATTCACCCCCTTTTGGGACACGAACTCATGCAGATTCCGTATACGGTTATTCTTTCATCCATAATAATTTAACAAATAAAAAGTTCCTTGTCAACCATTTTTTGCAGATAGGTATTCGTTCACAGACCGGCGGGTGGTTGGGTTTTTCTTTTTTTCTGTGTTAACTTTGTGTTCTCTGTGGTTTCTTTTCTCTTGTCAAGGGTTCCAATGCAAAATTTATCGGTTATGTTCTCTATTTGAATCGGAACGAACTCTCCCATAAGGGAATCCTGTCCTTCAAAAAGGACCTTTATATAATTATCCGATATACCAACGAGTTTTTTACTCTCCCTATCTCTTTTATTTTCAACGAGGCATTGGAGTGTCTTCCCAAGAAATCGAGTTCTGTATTCTCTCCATTTCTTCTTTCCTATCTCTCGTAACTTCCCACTTCGTATCTTCTTCACTTCTTCAGATACATTAGGTCTAAATGTAGTTGCTTCTGTTCGTGGACGAGTGGAATATCTGAAGACGTGTAGATACGAAAGGGGTATCTGTCGGATAAAATCGCAAGTTCGTTGAAAATTTTCCTCACTTTCACCAGGGAAACCTACGATCACATCCGCGCCTATTGTAAGATCTGAAATAGATCTCTTCAAGAGAGATATCATCCTTGCATATTGTTCTGTGGTATACCTTCTTCTCATCTTTTTAAGTATTTCATCATCTCCACTCTGTAGAGGAATGTGAAGATGGCGGCAGATTTTTTTTGAACCCTTAAGAAAGTCTACAAACTGTTCGCCTATGCTGTGTGGTTCTATAGAACTAATCCTTAACCTGTACAAGTCAGGAAGAACTTCAATCGAACGTAAAAGATCTGTCAAAGTGCATCCATTGTCTCTATAATCTCCAAGATTAATACCTGTCAGAATCACTTCCATGTATCCTCGCTCCGCAATCGTCTCCACCTCCTGTAATATCTCCTTATGCGGTCTCGAGAACGGTTTTCCCCTTACAAATGGGAGTATACAGAAAGAGCAGAAATTGTTGCACCCATCCTGAATCTTCACGAAAGCGCGTGTGTGCCCTGAAAAACTCGATATAGTTGGTTTTAAACCTACATTTATCATATCTCTGCAAATTTTCTCTTTGTCATACTCGATGAGGTCAACGCCTCTGATTTTTTTTATAGAGGAGTGGTCCAATCTGGCATAACACCCTGTCACTACCACATAAGGTTTCGGATATAATCTAACTATTCTCCTTACAAGATTTCTGGCTGTCTGTTCGGCTGTGTGTGTGACGCAACAGGTATTGATGATGCACACATCGGCAACTTCTTTTGGAGATTTGATGCAAAATCCAGCAGAACGGAATGTGTCGATCAGGGTCTGGGTCTCATACTGGTTCAGCTTGCAACCTATCGTATGAAAAGAAACTGTGTTCATAAAACTATTAAATAAAAATTTAATAGTTTGTCAAGACCCTGTCTGAAGAGATCTGAAAAAGTTCCCCCATACAGGTCTGTCATACGATCCATACGGATCCGTATGGACCCGTATGGGCGACTGTGAATCTCTTTTTATCATCTCTGTGGTTTTTCAGAGACCTTCTCTAAATCGCAAAACAAATTTTTTATTGACATTATCTTAATTATTTATAATAGTATTAGTACAATACAAGTGTTACAATGGTTGAAGTGACAGCGAAGATAGTGAACAAACTCGGCATTCACGCACGTCCTGCTTCACTCTTTGTCCAGACTGCCTCAAAGTTCAAGTCCGATGTAGTTGTCGTAAAGGACGGGATGGAAGTGAATGGGAAGAGTATAATGGATATTATGATATTGGCGTGTGAGCCAGGTTCTGAAGTAACTATAAGAACAGAAGGAGAGGACGAACGAGAGGCTGCTACTGCATTGGAGAAATTGATACAGGATAAATTCTATGAAGAGTGAGAATATCTTTTTAAGGGGAATTCCTGCTTCACCTGGTATTACAGTTGGTGAAGCGCTCTTTTTCATCAGTGCCGAATATCCGATAACACACAAACTCTTGCACACCAAAGAAGTGGCCACTGAAATTGAAAGATTTGAACAGGCGTGCGAACGCACGAGAATGGAAGTGGAAGAGATTAAAAAGAAACTATCTCAGGAAGTTGGAAATGAACATGCGAGATTTTTAGATGCCCAAATTCTATTGCTAGAGGACAGGATAATAGAAGAGACAAAAGATATAATAAAGAGGAAAAAACTAAGCGCAGAATCTTCTTTTCAACTCACCACCGAAAAGTTTCTGAGAACCCTTGAGAAGATCGAAAATCCCTACTTGAGAGAAAGAATCATAGATGTTAAAGATGTGAGGAGCAGGCTGTTAAAAAACCTTGCAGGACATCCATCGTCTCTTCCTGAATTGAGTGAGAGAGTAATCATAATAGCTCACCGCCTTACCCCATCCGATACAGCGGAAATGAGGAAGGATAATCTACTCGGGTTTGCAACAGATTTAGGCGGCAAGACTTCCCATACATCAATAATGGCGAGGGCACTCGAGATTCCTGCAGTGGTCGGAGTTGAAAATTTGACCACAACTGTGGAAGATGGGGATACCGTAATCATCGATGGGAGAAAGGGGATTGTAGTTGTCAATCCAGATGAGTCAACCCTCCGTACATACGAGGCGGAAAAGATAAGGTATGAGCAACTTGTTAGCCAACTCTGTGCCTTGAAAGACTTGCCAACTACAACGGTTGATGGTCATACTATTGAACTTTCAGCAAACATCGAATTCACAGAAGAGATTAAATCCGTGAAATCACACGGTGCTGAAGGGATAGGACTTTTCAGAACAGAATTCATATTTTTGATCAAAGATGGTGAACCCAGTGAGGATGAACAGTTCAATTTTTATAAAAATGTAGTAGATAGTATCTACCCTAAACCTGTAATTATAAGAACTGTTGACCTCGGTGGTGACAAACTCTACCCTGGGGAAAAAATAGAAGAATCTAATCCGTTTTTAGGATGGAGAGCAATCAGATCTTCCCTTGACAAAAAAGACCAGTTTAAGACACAACTCAAAGCAATTCTCAGAACAACTTCAAAAAGGAATGTTAAAATTATGTTTCCAATGATATCTACGGTGGAAGAGGTTAAAATGGCAAAAGAGATTTTAGAGTCTGTAAAACAAGATCTTCGGAAAAGAGGCACAAGTTTTGATGAGGGTATCGAAGTTGGGGTGATGGTCGAAATCCCTTCTGCCGCTATCCTTGCACCAGTTCTGGCAAAGGAGGTAGATTTTTTCAGTATCGGTTCTAATGATCTGACTCAATATACACTCGCTGTGGATAGAGGAAATAAACTGGTTGCAAATCTATACGACCATTTACATCCTGCAGTATTGAGGTTGATAAGAATGGTTATAGATGAAGCACATAAAAATAATATATGGGTAGGTGTATGCGGGGAGATGGCAAGTGATCCACTTGCTGTGCCTGTCCTCATAGGACTTGGAGTAGATGAACTCTCTACCAGTCCTTCAATGCTATTACAAACCAAAGATATAATAAGATCTTTGAGTATGAAAGAGGCAAAAGAGATTGTGAAAAAAGTGTTTTATCTAAATACGGTAGTAGAAATAAGGGAACATATGAAAAAGGATATCAGAAAACGTCTTCCTCATCTTAGCGAAACACTTGCATGCGATTAGAGGTAATGTCAAAAATAGTATGAAAGAAACCACAGTCATACGACCCGTAGGGGAGGTCACAGAGAGGAAAGATTGAAATATCTCACAAGTCCATAATGTTAAATAATCTCTATGGTTAAATTTGACTGTATCTAATAGGATTTTAGGAGGAGTGAAATGAAAGAAATAACTAATTTAGAGAGTTTTGATAAGAGCAGAATGGTTGACATCATACTCAACTTGCCCCAGAGTATAAGTGAGGCGAAAAAGATTACAGAGAGAATAGAGATAAAAACCAACTTCGAAATAGATAATATAGTAGTTACTGGTATGGGTGGGTCTGCTATAGGTGGGGATATACTCCGTGCAACTTTATCGAAACTGCCTGTCTATGTGAACAGGTACTACAGTCTACCTGAATTTGTAGGTTCAAAAACACTGCTTTTCGTTATAAGTCACTCTGGAAATACTGAGGAGACCCTTGCCAGTTATGAGGATGCCAAAAAGCGGAATGCGAATATATTCTGTATCTCAAGTGGTGGTAAACTTTCTGAATTCGCCCAAAAAGATAGACTCCCCCTCGTGCAGATACCGGGTGGAATGCAGCCAAGATGCGCTATCGGATATCTCTCAACCCCTCTTTTTATCATATTGAAGAAACTTGGAATAGTTGACCTCCACAGAGATTTAGAAAATACGGTAAATCTTTTAAAAGAGATGAAGAAAGAATTATCGCCAAATAGAGAAATAGGAAAGAATGAGGCAAAGAAGATTGCGAGCAAACTATTCGGTAAATTTCCTCTCATTTATACTTCTTATCCCCTCGATTTCGTTGCAAATAGATGGAGGACACAGCTCAATGAGAACAGTGAAGTGTTGGCTCATATAAATATTCTACCAGAACTCGACCACAATGAGATTGTTGGCATTGGAACCCCTGTCGAAGTTTCCAAATTATGTGAGGTTATATTATTGAGGGACAGATATGACCTCGATAGAATTCAGAAGAGATACGAGATTACAAAGGAGATCATACTCCCTTTCGTTTCTGGAATTACTGAAGTGTGGAGTAAGGGAAAGACGGCCCTTTCAAAACTCTTCTCTCTGATCTATCTGGGTGACTGGGTCAGTTTCTATCTTGCAATATTGAACAAAAAAGACCCAACAGAGATAAAAAGAATAGACTATTTGAAGGAGAGGTTGAAATGAGAAATATTTTAGTATGCATTCTCCTCTTTCCAGTACTGCTCTTTGCTTCTACCACTCGGATATGGGAACTGAAGAGTCAACAGGATTTTCTCGCAGGTGAATTGAAGAATATCTCTGTCAGCGCAGAAGGAGAAGTGAGGCTATCTTCAGAGATGAAACTTTTATGTGAAACAGACGAGTTATTCTTGTGGAGTCTTACGCAGGATAAGGCTAAGAATATCTATGTAGGGAGTGGAAACGAAGGGAAGGTCTTTAAAGTCGATCGAAAAGGAAAAATCGACCTACTTTACGACTCTGAGGAAGTTGGGATACAATCTTTAGTTCTGGACAAAAATAATAATCTCTTCGCAGGAACATCACCCAATGGAATCATCTATAAAATAGATAGAAAGGGGAAGGCTACAGAATTTTTCAAGACGGAAGACCACTATGTTTGGAGTCTGCTATTCGATAGGTATGGATACCTTTATGCCGCCACAGGTGATAGAGGGAAAATCTATAAGATAGATAAAAATGGTGAGGGAACTATCTGGTATGATTCAGACGAGCCCCATATAACGCATCTAATTCTGCACGACAGAAATTTCTATGCAGGAAGTTCAGGGAATGGGCTCGTCTATAAAATATCACAGAATGCAGAAGGAAGGGTGATATACGATTGTGACGAAGAAGAGATTGCGGCTATGGTGGTTGACAGAAAGGGGGTCGTATATGTTGGTGCAAACCCATCAGAAAAAAAGGGTATGCCGTCCATCTATAAGATAGACAGCACAGGAGTTGCTTCTATATTATGGACTGTCCCAGATTCTCTGATTCTATCGATGGAACTTGGTTCAGATGGTAGTTTGATACTTGGGACAGGGAGTAAAGGCAATCTCTATCAACTTACAGAAAACGGCGATGTCACATTTCTGAATAGATGTGAAGAAAAAGAGATACTCTCTATATTGAAGTCAAAGGAGGAGATCATCTTCTCAACTGGTAATTCGGGAAGGGTATATCTTCTATCAAAAGGGTATAGTCGCAGTGGTGAGACAATTTCAAAGCCATACGATACTAAAACTGTCTCCAGATGGGGAAAGATCGACTGGGATGCGGCTCTGCCTGCTGGAACTGATATGGAATTCACAACGAGAACGGGTAATTCAGAATCTATTGATAACACATGGAGCGGATGGTCATCCAGATATAAAAAAGGAGAGTCTGTAAAATCCCCCTCTGCAAGGTTCATACAGTGGAAAGCTATGCTTTCATCGAATGGAAAAAAAACGGCTGTTTTGGACAGAGTTTCTATAGCCTACCTCCAAACGAATCTCAAACCCATAATAAATTACATCAAAATAGATAACTCCGGCGATAACGAAGAGCCTTTTCAACAAAAAAATTTGGAAAAAGGGATAAAAAAAATAGTCTGGGAAGCGGTTGACGAGAATGGAGACTCTCTCATCTTTAACCTCTATTTCAAGGGTGAAGATGAGAAGAACTGGAAACTTTTCAAGGAGAAACTGACTGAAAGCGAGTATCCATTGGATACGAATTTCTTCCCGGATGGTAAATATAGAATAAAAGTTACTGCCAGCGATATCCCTTCAAACCCCGTGAATCTGGCACAGAAGGCAGAGAAGATAAGTGAAGTTTTTCAGATAGATAATACACCACCAGATGTAAAGATTTCAAAGATTAAGAAGATGGATGGGGATATATTTTTAATTGAGGCGACTATTTCTGACAGAGGAAGTATCATAAAGAGTTGCGAATATTCAATAAATGCGGGAATATGGCAGGTGCTGGCGCCTAAAGACAATATATTCGATTCGAAAGAGGAGAAATTTTCCTTCAAGATCGACCTATCAGGTAGGAAGGGTGAAAATCTATTAGTCATAAAGGGTGAGGATTTATTTGACAACAAAAGTTCAGCAAAAAAGATAATCAAATAAATGGGAAGTTCAGTCATCCAAAATCCAAAACTTGTTGACATCGTGGAAAAACTTTTATTATATCAGAGATTGCTTCGGCTCGCAATGACATACAGGGGCCGTTTGGGGATCGAGTTTCAACATTTGTGTTTAAAAACCATTTATGTTTTGGGCAACCACAAGGGTTGCCCCTATTAATATGTGGTTAATTTTTTCTTGACTTGTGTTAAATCTTTTTTATAACTCTATTTGATGAAAAAAAATTGCCTGCTCATTTTTTTAATCTGTTCTTGTGCAAGATATGTCTACATACCACCTCCAAAAGAAATCCCAACGGTAAAGGTTGCAATTTTGAGTGGTGCAAAAGAGATCAGAATATCCTCCCCTGACCCATATCTTTTAAGATCGGGTGGTAAAGGAAAATATGAGTCCAGCCTTAAAGAGTGGACACTGTTAGATGATAAACTCGTAGACAGAGAAGAGAACAAACTTATTAGAGACATCTCCTTTCCATTGGTTGTTATTCCGAAAGAGACATTTTTCATAAATGGCAGAGAATACAGAGGAACGTTAAGTATACATAAAACATCAAATGGATACCTTGCGGTCAATGAAGTGAACCTTGAGGATTATCTAAAGGGCGTCGTCGCCTGTGAAATCGGTGGTCTGTCCAAGAATAGAATCGAGGCGATAAAGGCACAGGCAGTTGCGGCAAGGACTTATGCCATCAGTAACCTGGGTAAACACAAGAGCAGAGGTTATGACCTTGAATCGAGTTCTCAAGATCAGGTATACAGAGGCGTAGAAGCCGAGAGGGAATTGACCAATAAGGCATGTGAAGAGACTTCCGGAATGGTTTTGATGTATAAAGGGAAAATTATAAATGCGATGTATCATTCAACCTGCGGAGGGAAGACTGAAGATATACATTTCCGATTCACTAATAAAAAGGTTCCTTACCTCACCTCTGTTCGCGATAATAAAAGGAAACTCTTTAGAAGCAGTAAACCTTTCTGTTTTAAATCCCCGTGGTATGTGTGGAGGAGATTATGGATATTGAAGACCTTTAATGAAATCCTAACAAATGGTATATCCTACTTCTTCAATATCCATCCTGACAGTGTAGGTGCAATAAGGACAATAAAAATAAACAAAAGAAGTAGAACAGGCAGGATATTGGACTTGGCCATAAAAACTGAAAGTGGTGCATACGAAATATCTGGCAGTGATATGAGAAGACTTTTTTCACTGCCGAGCACAAATTTCGAGATAATAAAGAGGTCGAATTATGCCAAGATTAGAGGGAAAGGTTATGGACATGGTATAGGGATGTGCCAGTGGGGTGCAATCGTGATGGCAAAAAGTGGATATAAATATCAAAATATACTCCGCCACTATTATAAAGGCACAAGAGTGAAAAAAATATATTGACATCTTTTAATAATTTATATAATAGATTATAGCAATGAGGGCAGTTCTTATAATCTTGGGTGTCGCTTCGCTGATTTTTTCTATCCCATTCTACAATGATTTCCAGATAGTAGAGAATATGTATACCTTTTCCCTATTCATTGTACTCGCCCTCTGTATGGAAATTTTCCCTATATTAGCTTTCGTTGATAGAAAAATCCATTCGAGTTTTATCCCAATCTTTGCAGGTAGTCTTCTGTTTGGTCCAATTTTCTCTTCAGTTGCAGTAATTCTTATAGGAGTGGTCAGTCTTATTAAGAGAGAGACAAAATTTTTAGATAGAAAATTGTCTGAGATGCTCATATTATATTTCATAGTTGGTATTACCTCGTATCTATTGAAACCAAATTTTAAGTTAGATGGTTTTTTACATAATTCAGCCATATTTTTCCTCGCATTATTAGTTTTTTTAGTCATAGATGTCATTATTGGTACCTTCAATATGCTCTTTTTGATGAGAGAGAACAAGTTGAAATTCTGGCTCAAAATATCAACTGAACTGTTAACCAGATATATTATCTTCACCCTTCTCGCATTCATTCTTTGCATCGTTACAGTGAACTTCTCCTTTATGGAAACAGTTTTCGCCTCTGTTTTGATACTTGCTTACCATACAGTTCTGCTCACTGTGAACGGAACCAAAATAGCTCAATATCGCTTGATCTCATCATTTACCAAAGCGGTGGATGCGAGAGATGAGTTTACAAAGGGCCGTTCCGAATCTGTAAAAAGATATGGGATAGCGTTGGTAAAAGAGCTGAACCTGCCACCCTCTTTTGCAGAGAGGATTGCTTTTGCATCACAATTGCATGACCTTGGAAGGATGTATGTGGAAAGGTCTGTACTGCGAAAAAAAGATGGACTGAGTTACGATGAGTATTTAGAGATAAAACAGCATGCGGTAATCTCTGAGAAGATTACAAAAGATACAGGATTCCTCAGGGAAATTTCCAATGCGGTGCGCCACCACCATGAATATTATGATGGAACTGGATTTCCTGATGGTCTAAAAGGAAAAAACATACCCCTTGAAGCGAGGATATTGACCGTTGCAGATTCATTCGATGCGATGACAAAAAAGAGGGCATTTCGGGACAGTGTATCTGGAGCCGAAGCAAAAAATATATTGAAAAACAATTCAGGTTCGCAGTTTGACCCTGAGGTAGTAGCCGCCTTTTTGAAGATTCTTGACAGAGAAAGTATGGATACCCCACCCTACGCCTACATTATTGGCTGCTGAAGATGAAAAAAAAATTGTTCAATGTGATCTTCTATTCCGTAATCTTGCTTATCCTCGTCCTTGCCTGTTTTGGACTTTTTTACAAAACCACAGCCAAACCAGCTTTCATCCCATTTTTTATACTTTTTGCTACCTATTCTGGGGTCTATGTATCACTGATTAGAGAACGGACTAAAGTGGGTATAAAACTGCCCTTAATCCTGACAACCTTCACCGTTATCTTCACACAACTCTCGGGTGGAGAACTTTTTCCATTTTACTTCATCCTGATGCTTTTCACATTTATTTTATCCAATTCTAAAATTGGTTTTGGAATCTTTGCGCTCGTCATAGCCTGTGAACTTCTTTCCCAATTTGCTCGCGATTCTACACACCTTTTCATGCCTATTCTAAAATTAGCGGGACTTGGGTTTTTCACAGTCATTTTTGAGAGAATGTTAAAAGGAAGGGATAAAACTGAGCATATTTCCACAATGAAGATGAGAACAAAAATTTTAAGACCACAGCCATTCGATATTGATAAGGATGCTTTGTTGAAGTCTGTTAAAGAGAAAGGAGCGAGTCATGATGAATTCTATACCTTCGAGAGTGCTGTGGGCACACTCTTAAATCTCGTATATCAATCTTTCAGGTGTAACACAGTCGGTCTATTTCTTAAAGAAGAGGGTAACTTGAGACTCAAAATGCACAAAACGGATAGAGTGGAAATGAAACAGGACGGCACTTTAATATCTGAAGGAACTCTCGTTGGCTGGGTTGGTAAAACTGAGAAACCGATTCTTTACAATAATTTCTCCGAAGGCTCACAGGGGTTAGGATATTATTCATTGAATGAGAAGGTTGGTTCAGTCCTCGCTTCCCCTGTGAGAATAAATGACATCTGCGAAGGTGTTCTTGCTATAGACAGCAAAGAGACTGATGCATTTGTGTATCTCGACAAGGAGAGGCTTTCGGGATTCTCTCGGCAGATCTCTTTTATTTTAAGTTATGCAAGGGCTCGGATACAATCGAACCTCACAGCATCTTACCTATCCACCCTTTATGAACTCTCGAATACGATGTATAAGAAACTGAAGAAAAAAGAAATTTTTGATTTCCTAATCAATACAATAGGGAAGATCTTTGCATTTGACAGAATTTGCATATCCTTCATAGATGAAGAAGGCAGATTTGGCTCTATTCAAAGGTGTGAGGGTGAAGGGGTATTTGAGGAAAATGCTACTTTCTCGCTGGAAGAAAGTCTCATCGGTGTTTTAGTAAAGAGCAGAAATTCTATACATTTTACCGATCTTACAAAGAGGGAAAAATTCATAAATATCTTTGGCAATCTCGGTGGAGGAAGATTTAAATCATTCTTAGGTGTTCCACTTCTAAATGAAGAAAGGGTCTTTGGTGCATTAACGATTGAGTCAAAACTTTCTTCAAAATACAGAGACAGCGACAGAGAGATACTCTCTGCCATCGGTTCCCTTGCAAGTATAGCGATTGAGAAGGCGTTGAGTTACGAAAAGGTTGAAGAACAAGCGATAAAAGATGGACTTACAGGGCTTTTTAATCATAGAAGATTTCAGGAGATTCTATCTTCTGAAATCTCAAAGGGGAAATCCCTCTCTCTGGTAATGTTCGACATAGACCATTTCAAAGAATTGAATGACAATTATGGACATCCTGCTGGTGATGTGATATTGAAGGGCATTGCAGAGATACTAGAAAAATGGACAAAAGGGATGGGTTTTGCAGTGAGATATGGGGGTGAAGAATTCGCCGTGGTACTACCTGGATTTTCAAAAGAGAGGGGAGCCAACCTTGCCGAGAGAACAAGAGAAGATGTAGAGAAAAAACGGTTCAAGATAGATTCGAAAAAAATAAGAGTCACTATAAGTGGAGGTGTTGCATCCTATCCAGAAGATGCGGTCGACAAGTCAACTTTGATAGAAAAGGCGGACAATGCCCTCTACAAATCGAAGGAACTCAGAAATAGAACAACAACAGCAACATAGAAAAAATTTTCATATAAAAATGGACAAAGAAGTATGGGCTGTCCAAAAAGGGTGAAAAATGCTTGATAAAAAGGGCTTTTTAAGAAGAGTTCGTTGGCATACTTCGAGAAACCATTCCGTCTCTCTTCGATAGTTGATAAGGTGAAAAAAGCACCAGGTATAATCGTAAGTAGTATTGGAGGATACCTATGCCATTAGTTGGAGATCTTCGTGATATGAAAAATTTTGACCTCTTAAAGTTTCTCAAGAGAATCGAGCGTTCAGGGATATTAACGATAGATAGCCCTATGGGTCATGGGAGCGTGACTTTTAAAAGAGGGATGATAGTATCTGTCACTGTTCCATCGGGATCACTTCCGGAGAGCCAAAATGAGAGTACTATAGAAAAGTTAAAGTCTACTGTCCGCCATATTTTATCATGGGAACAGGGAAAGTTTAAACTCGAACCTGCCGATATAAGGCATGGAACAGAGGCACTAATAGACCCTGAGGAACTTCTGTAGGTCATAATTCAGATTTTAAGTTGTGGAATATTCTCCTCAATCCCAGGAGCCATTATGTGAATTCCACCGCTGAATTCTTTTAAAGCCAATATTATCTCATCTGCAATTTTTAGCCCTTCCTTTAAAGGGTTTTGGGCTCTTTCCAATCTTTTTATATACTTTTCAGGGATTTTTATGCCTGGAACCTTGCTCATATTTTTCGCAAATTTCGCCGATTTTATCACCAGGACGCTCGGCAACACCCTTGCACCAAACCCCTTCACTCTATCATAGAATTTCCTATACTTGTCTACATCAAAGACCGGCTGTGTCTGAAAAAACTCTGCACCCAGTACTATCTTCTTTTCCATCATCAAAATCTGGAGTTCCTGAGGTTCTGCCTCTGGATTCACCACAGCACCAGTGCAAAGACTGATCTTATTTTGCAATTTCTTTCCCGACAGGGTCTTCCCTTCCTTGAGATGGCTTGCTGTGCGGAGCAATTGGGAGACATCGAGGTCATATACAGGCTTAGACTCGGGATGGTCTCCTAAAAGGGGGTGATCCCCACTTAAAAATAGTATATTTTCTATCCCTAAAATATGAACACCGAGCAGGTCTGACTGTAAGGAGAGCCTGTTCCTATCACGACAGGTTAGATGACAGATAACTTCAAATCCTCTTTCTTTTAAGATGCGGGATACTGCCAGGGATGAGGGGTAAAGTCGAGCTCTCTGATTGTCAGTTACATTTATTGCGTCTACATAAGGTCGAACGAGTTCTGTTTTTTGTAACATTTCTGTGAGATCCGTTCCCTTAGGGGGACAGAATTCGCAGGTTACAACGAATTCTTTTCTCTTTAATATATCACAAAATTTCATTCAGATTTAAATACGAAAGATTGTACCCAATTTCTCGGTTCTCTGAAAAGTTTTAGATTGTTCACATTACCTTTTTTCTCCATCGCTTCGTATATGAGTACCCATACGCAATCTAATTCACTATTTACTTCACACTTTCCCTCATTCATACCCCCGCATGGGCCGTTTAAAAGACCTTTAGCACATCTGGTAATAGGACAGAGATTTTGCGTATCTTCAAGCACACAGTTACCGCAGATGGAGCAGTAGTTATAAAATTTGCCTATCCTCTCTATGGTGCCTAAAAACAGAGAATCGAGCACAGGATGGATTGGAATAGGAGAAAATTTCTGGACAGATTGAATACCTGCTCCGCAAGCCATTATAATAATAGAGTCTGCATTCCGAATAGAACTATTATTTCTGAACTCCTTTCGCACTATTCTTTCATCACAGGGTACATCCAAGACTGAATAACCGATGATCTCCTTACCTTCGCTTTCCAATTTTACTCCGAGTTCTTTCACCTGTTTTTCTCCCCCTGTCTGACATAGTGTAGCACATCCTGCACATCCAAATATAAAGAGGTTATCTTCTTCTTTTGTTACTTTCAAGACTTCTGCAAAATCTTTCTCTATTGTTACAATCATACATTCCTCCCCAACAGTTTTTCAACAATCTTTACAGCCTCAACCGCATCATTAGCGTAGCCATTGGCACCGATGGAGTCTGCATATTTTCTGGTAACACATGCGCCCCCAATCAGCACCTTTAGATTGATTTTCCTCCTATGCAACTCCTCGATCAGGTTTTTCATCTCCAACATTGTGGTGGTCATCAGAGCAGAAAGTCCAATTATGTCTGCTCTCCTTGAGATTGCTTCTTCGATGATTTTTTTCGAGGGGATATCTTTTCCAAGGTCGATGACCTCATACCCGTGATTTTCTAACACAGCAATCACTATATTCTTCCCGATGTCATGCAGGTCTCCCCTCACGGTAGCAAATACGATCTTTCCTTTATTAAAAAGACTATCTCTGTGCATACCCATTTCTTCCCTGATTATGTTTGTAGCAATCTTTGCAGACTCTGCCGATAGCATTAACTGGGGTATAAAAACTTCACCGCGGTTGAATCTTTCGCCAACCTCTTTTAAGGCGGGTGTAATCACCTTATCCACCACAGAGAAGGGCTCCATTTCTTTGAGTGATGCTTCTACTAAAGATGGTACTTTCCCCTTATCCCCTTCGATAATTATATCGTACAGACTGTGGTGTGTTTCTTTTACAGAGAGGAGCTGAAAGTATGTGAGGAATCTCTTTACGTGTGGGTCTTTGTTTGCGAGCAAGGCAGAGGAGTAGAGGGTGTTCCACATGGCTTTATCAAATGGGTCCATAAACGCAACATCCAGTCCACGGGAAATTGCCATAGATAAGAGGATAGAGTTTAGAAGCTTCCTATTCGGTAAGCCATAGGAGACATTGCTTATTCCAAGAACTGTGGCTACAGATAATTTGTCTTTTATCTCTTTTAAGGCATCGAGTGTCTGCATAACCGCTTCTGTATCTGTTGATATACTTAAAGTTAGTGGGTCGATTATTATATCCGATTTGGAGATGCCATACTCAGCACACCATTCTATGATTTTTTTTGCGATCTGAACCCTCTTTTTTGCATTCTTCGGAATGCCTTCTTCATCTATGGTTAATCCTATCAAGGCTGAACCATACCTTTTTATCAGTGGAAGGATTCTTTTCAGTTTTTTCTCTTCACCGGTGGTGGAATTTACCAGAAGTTTACCGGGATATAAAGGAAGCGTCTGCTCGAGTACTCTAATAGAGGTCGTATCGATGGATAGCGGAAGGTCTACTGAATTGGACAGGAGTGAAACCACTTTCGGCATAATTGCTGTTTCATCAGTAGATGGAACGCTCAAATTTACATCGAGTATATCTGCACCTGTTTTTGCCTCACGAACAGCAAGCTGAACGATGTGAGAGAAATCGCCATCTTTTATCGCTTTCTGCAATCTTTTCTTGCCACTCGGATTGATAGACTCACCGATGACTACTGGGAAATCACCAATCTTGACGACCTTTTTTCTTGAACTCACATATGTACAAGAAGGGAGGGTGCGCTTTTTTATTCTCCCTGTAGGGATATTCGGTTTGATGCTCCTGATCTGTTCAGGGGTGGTGCCATACCATCCCCCAATCATATTTGCACCAGTGTCTATCAAATCAGATACAGAGAGCCTCTCCCAATCGAATCGAATGAGTATGGGAAGGGTAGTAAATTGGATTAGCTTTGAAAGTATTCTTTTTGCAGTATTTATATCCCCTTCAAAATCCACACCCACTCCGTCTACTCCCATAGACTCTGTGACTACTGCCACAACTTCCGGGGTAGTTGCTGCTTTTTCAAAATAGAACGTGGCTACTATTGGAAGTGTCGAGTTCTCTTTTGATGCGAGTATGGCGGTTTTTAACTCAACTATATCCTCCATCGCTTCTATTATGATCGCATCCACATCTTCGGATTGAAAAATCTTCACCTGTTCAGCAAAGGCTTTGTAGACATTCTTTGCTGAATCGGTAATCACTTTTCCAGTGGGACCAACAGATGCAGCAACAAATTTAGTCTTAGCAGCCTCTTTAGCAAGTCTTACGCCCTCTCTATTGATTTTTTCAAATCTCCCTTGCAGTTTGAATTCTGATAATTTGACCCTGTTACTGTTGAAGGTATTTGTAGTAATCACATCGCATCCCGCTTTTAAATATTCGGTATGAATCTTCTTTACAAAAGAGGGGTGAGTTAGGTTGAGAGAATCGGGAAGAGTCTGAAATCCATATCTTTTGTATTGGGTATGGACCGGACTGTCGAAGACTACAACTCTTCTTCTAATTGTGGATAAAAAACTCTTCATTCGCTCAATTTTTAAGATATAAATAGACTAAAGATTGTCAATAGAGTTAGTAAACATAAATTAGGTTCAAAGCTTCATTCTTCACTCAACATTTCAGCAAAGTGGATATATCCTCTCGGAGATGGTTAGAGCATTGCAAAAGCCCATTCGCTCTTCCTTCAGCAAGGATAATCAACGGAACTATAGTAAATAATTGAATATATTTATAAAAAGTTTTCATTTTTCATACCTCCCTTCGATTTATTTAACTGAAAAACGAAACCCCAAAATAGAATTCCCCAAGCATTTTATGTAATTTTCCAAAGTTCAACACCTTCCTCCACTTCATAACTTGAGGAGGAGTTGATAAGTTTGGTGGTCTTGTAACCGAGAGTCAGGGTGTAACCATAACCAAAATTTCTCGAGAAAGGGCAATGAATATTTAATTTGAAATACCACCCAAGATAGTCAATTTGACGACTGGAAAAAAATGAACATCTCCACCCACTATATCTACATGATGGTCTACGCTAAAGTGAGAGTGAGCATATTCCATTCCAATAAAGACTGTCGGAGTTTTTTCAGTAGAAAATAATTCTGAATGGCGTTAGCCGACGTAATTCTATATTCTTTTTTCTAAAAACTTCTTTTGTATTTCTTGGATTACACCTCTTGGAGGATTATTCCAGTTAAATCTCTCAAAAATCCAAGTTATACATTCCTCGCATATTTATGTCTATTTGCCAGAAAATCGTTTGAATCATATTCTTTTGAATATTCAAAGTCCTCTTAATGAGTGGAAATGATTATTCATTACATTAATGGAAAGTGAATAAATAGGTTAATTTAATCAGGAATATATTGTCAGAATCTTCTTTTAAAAGAGACTGGATATCATCCTTTAAATTATAAACTCCGGGTTTGTCATAATTCTCCCGGTTTTGTGTCCATACTAAATAGATCAAAGAACCGGGACGATATTCCCAACGTAAAACAATATTCGCCTTAAAAGATTTAAAATTAAAATCCGGATTAGACTCTTGATAATCATATTCTTTAAAATGATAGGTGCCCTCTTCCGTTAATTCCTTGAAATGAGAGTACTGTCCTACTGCAATATAAGGTTGAATATACATTTGAAATGATATTTTAGGAGTGAATCCCCAATCAAGTCGGATTGTGCCTGAGTTTCGTTTTTGGTCCAAGTCTGAAAAAATATATTTTGTGTAATAAGTAGAAACCGCAGAGGAATCCGGAAGGTTAGTCACCCATTGCTGATGTGTAAGCATTCTATCAAGGTTAGCGGAAAGAGTCAACTTTATGGAAGGGAAAGGGTTATAAATAAAATCAAGATTGAAACTTCTATAATATCCTCCATCATTAACAAGTTGATAACGCATACCTCCATTTACTCTAATTTTTTTTCTGTCGTCTGACCCGATTCCAAAATAAATATCCTTATATCCATGATATGCAACAGCCGGTCCGCCTCGTGTTTCAAACAAGTCCAACCCATCTGGTGTAATTTGTAACCAGGAGTTAATACTCCAGTAATTAAGAAAAGTAATATCTCCCGTAATATAATATTGTTGAAACAATCTATTCCTTTCGAAATCATAATTTCTTGAAGTCATTAAAGAAAGACTGGACCTTCTGAACCATTTAGTGGGCTGAAACCAGTTATATCCTCCTACAACATGCATGTTGATCACATTTGTACGCGAGGTAAATCCTAAATCATTTGTTTCAAAACCGGGAGAAATGATTCCCAGAGCTGTTTGAAAAGAAATATTCCCTTTTGTTTTTTTCAGACCAGCCCTTGTCATATATCCGGATAGTGAAGTCCGGTTAGAATCTAAAGTAACATAGTCAAAATCAGGCCTTTGATAATAATGCACTGACTCCTGCTGTAAGTTCAGAATTCTTTCCTTTGTCCCATCCGCATAAGAGTAAGCGAACTTTCCCATGAACGCCCATTCTCTCTCTTTATTCAGGAACGACCATCCATCCATTCCAAAAACTAATGCATCCCGGTTATAAATCTGTTTTAGGCCCTGAGTTCTTAAATCTCTTGTGAGTCCTGACAGAATAAACCCCAGTCCCTGATTTCCTTTATCAAATTCTTTACTGCTTCTTAAAACCCCATAGTAAGTAAGAGGTTCTATTTCCTCTTTAAATCTTATCCCGGAAGAATCAATTCTGGCAAATTCTCGATCGGTAACAGCACTGATACTACCAACCGACCAATTTCCTATCCTGCCGCTTATTTTTGCAGCTCCCAAAATAGTTGTCTGCTCCGGTTTGTCTACAAATCCGCTATGAGAGGCATCCCCTTTAGGTTTTCTTCCGATTCTTCTACTGTAGAAAATTTGCGGGCCAGTCCAGTAACATCCCCAAAACCCTCCGGCTGGATTGTCCCCAAAAGAGAAAATGTCCGAACCTTCAATAAAAAAAGTTCTTTTTTCAGAATAATAAGTTTCAAATGCAGAAAGATTAATCTCAGCCGGGTCTACTTCCGCCTGGCCAAAATCAGGATTCATGGTCAAATCTAAGGTTAAATTCCCTGTTAATCCGTATTTTAAATCAATACCGATATTCTGCATATATTTATTATCATCATAAAAAGGGCTGTCTTTACCTTCAGATATATCGTTGGCTTTTGCCATAGTATATGGCATAATTTGAAATCTTGATGGAGGTTCAATTCCTTTGATGCCTTCAAGAAAGCCGAATTTGGAAACAAAGCCGGTTTCTTTTTTGGGTACCATAACAAAATAATCATCTTCAGCATTTTTAATAATATAGCGCATAAAATTAATTCCCATTACGTATTCATCTTTTTTATCAAACCGGAGTTGGGTATAGGGTATAAACATTTCCGCTGTCCAATGATCTTTATATTTCTTTGCAGCAGCTTCCCAAACTCCATCCCAGTCCTCATCGTCTAAAATATCCTGATAAAGCTTTTTATCGATAATAGAGCCATCAGGATTGACAGCAAAACCAAACCCATTATGACCGTCCTTATTAGGATCTATCCAGAACCAGAACCAATCGGACTGAACCATTTCATCTCTTCTGGCAATTCCTCCGATAATAGAATCGGTACCAGTATGATAACATCTTGCTGCAATAAAAATTCCCTTTTCATTATATGCAATTAAAACGTTTGTTTTTGCTGTTGGTTCTGCACCTTCTATGGGTTCTTTCTGAATAAGTGCGGAATATCCTTCTCCTTGCCATACAGATTCATTCAAACGGCCATCAATAATGATTTCTTCTTCTGTTCGAACGGCGTTGATAACCGGGATAGAACTCTCTTCTGCTAAAACAAATGCCTGCCAGAAGAATACTGAAAACACTATTAAAAACCAACGATTTTTGAACATCTTTCCTCCCGTATTTTTCTTTCAATTTTTTGTTCATCTTTAGCATTTATGCTAATTACAGTAGCAATTCGAGAATTAGGAGTCAGTAAAACAAATATTTTCACCAATATAATACCCGTATTCACGGCTATCTTTTTTAACATTGATAAAATTGGGCTTATTTCGGCTAACCTGTTATATACGAACTTCTTCTTGTCCCATTTTGGAGTCATCCCACACTTATGCATAAGTGCGGAATACATCCCTATGGTTGAGTATCGCTTTCTATTTTCTACCTCCTCTCGATTCAAATTTCGAAATTCATCCTCGCACTATAACATAGTGCAGGATTCATCCTATCTTCAAAAAGCATAGTAAATACAAACTTTTTGTCAATTAAAAAATGATGGTTTTTATTGAAAAAAATTACTGAATCTTGGAATAACATAAATGGAGTTAAATATACATTGTAAATCTAATCCCTACGGTCGTTCACAGAGTCGTATGACAGATCCGTAGGGATACGGGATGCCGTGGAAGGAGTTTTCTTTTTTCTCCGTGATCTCAGCGAACTCTGTGGTTGCAATTTTTCCCTTGACTTTCTGTTTATTCTTTCTATTTTAGTCCTTTAGAAGGAGGATAGATGAACAGTTTTTTGATCACTGTTTTTCTCTTTACAAACAGCATCCATCCCGATATGGGCACAACTTCACTCAACTTTCTTAAATTAGGGATAGGTGCAAGACCTTCAGGTATGGGAGAAGCCTGCATCGCAGTGGTAGATGATGCTACATCACATTTCTGGAATCCTGCCTGTTTAATCAATGTGCAAAATAGTGAATTGCATTTTATGCATACAGAACACTTCGAGGATATCCGCTTCAATGTCCTATCAGGTGTTATTCGATTCGGGGAGAATGGATTTGGATTCGGACTCGTAACACTCTACACTGATCTCGAATACTATGAAGGTGCCTCTTTGGAACCGTTGGGTAGATTTGGGTATCAGGACATGGCGGTAAGCTTCTCATACGCCAGAAGGATAGACCCTGAATTTTCAGTCGGCATCACATTCAAAGAACTCTATGAGAAGATATATTTGTATGACTCATTTGGGTTCGCCATAGATGGAGGAGCGCTCTATATACCTGCAAAATTAAGAGGGGTTAGATTTGCGGCATCTTTTCAAAATTTTGGACCAAAATTCGGACTCGAAAAAGTTACATACGCACTTCCTTTCGTTTGGAAAATTGGTGTGGGATATCCATTTGAAATACCCTATGGGAAAATAGTTGCCGATGTAGATTTAGTCCAGCCGATTGATGACTATTTCAGAGTTAATTCCGGTGTCGAGTTCGACTATAAAGGAACTTTTCAGTTGAGATGTGGGTACAAGTATGGGTATTATTCTGAAACCTTTTCAGGTGGATTTGGGATAGTAGTGAGACCGATAAGATTAGACTACGCCTTTGTCCCATACTCATACGACCTTGGAAATACACATAGGTTTTCAATCAGTTTTTTATTCTGAATATGGCGGAGAGCTGGCTTGACTTTGAGCGCCCTATCATAGAACTGGAGCGCAAGATTGAAGAGCTAAAATCCCTCGATGAGAATGGAGCACTGAAAGAGGAGATTAGCAAACTGGAAAACAAGGCATCCAAACTGCGAGAGGATGTGTACAAAAATCTTAATCGATGGCAGAAGGTTCAACTCGCCCGGCACCTGAAGAGACCCTATATTTCAGATTACATTGAACTTATGTTTGACAACTTTGTTGAACTCCATGGAGATAGGAATTTTGGAGATGATTTAGCGATAATTGCAGGAATTGCGAAATTGGATGGGAAGTCCGTAGTCATAGTTGGACATGAAAAAGGGAGAAACACTAAAGAGAAGATAAGGAGAAATTTTGGGATGCCCCATCCAGAGGGTTACAGAAAGGCATTGAGGGTGATGCAACTGGCAGCAAAATTCAAAAAACCCATTTTGACTTTCGTTGATACCCCTGGAGCATACCCGGGTGTAGGTGCAGAAGAAAGGGGACAATCTGAGGCGATAGCGAGAAACTTGAGGGAAATCTCCATGCTGCCCGTTCCTATAGTAGTGAGTATAACTGGTGAGGGCGGAAGTGGCGGAGCCCTGGCGATAGCAATAGGAGATAAGATCCTAATGCAGGAACACTCCATCTACTCTGTAATCTCCCCTGAAGGATGTGCATCCATCCTGTGGCGAGATTCATCAAAGGCACCTGAAGCAGCAGAGGCATTGAAACTCACAGCACAGGATTTGATGGGATTTGGAGTGATAGATGAGATTGTGTCCGAACCTGCAGGAGGTGCACACAGAGACTCAAAAGATGCTGCAGAAAGATTAAAAAGGGCTATCCTCAATTCTTTGAATGAGTTGACTACCCTACCAAAAGAGGAACTCGTAAGGAAGAGGATAGAAAAGTTTCTAAAGATGGGGGTCTACGAAAATCGGTGATGAGGTATAGATGGGTTTGGAAGGTTCATTCGAAGATTTCAATATTACGGATATACTCCAATTGATACACCTTGGAGCGAAGGATGGAGCGCTTCATATGAGTGACGATGAGGGGGTAGGTATAATATACTTTAAGGGTGGATTGGTCACTCACGCCACAGCAGTTGATAAGAGAGGCAAGAACGCCATTCAGAAAATCCTCCGATGGTCAAAAACGTGTTTTGAATTCAAACCCAAAGAACTTGCTCCAGAGAAGACGATAGAATTGCCAATCCAACAGGTAATACTGGAAGCGGCAAGACAGATAGACGAATGGAAAAGAATAGAGAAACTCATCCCTTCTATCGATGTCGTTGTAGAGATTATTACAGAATTGGATGAAGGTATAGAAAATATCAAACTTCAACCAGAAGAATGGAAGGTATTGACCTTTGTAAACGGCAAGACCACCATCAAAGAAATCGCTCAGAAAACTAGACTCTCAGAATTTGATACATCAAAGATAATCTTTGGACTCACCTCATCAGGACTCGTCAAAATCCAAAAGCCCAAAGGTGTTAAAAAAGAAGAAGTTCCCGGAGGTGTAGAGAAATTGTTGAAGAAACTTCGCCCGGGCGGATAATTATGTTAAACGACCTACAAATCTCCCAGGCAGCAAAATTAAAACCAATTGTAGATATCGCAAAAGAGGCAGGATTACAAGAGGAAGAACTCGATTTATATGGAAAGTACAAGGTAAAGGTACATCTTAATGTCCTTGAACGGCTCAAAGACAATCTAAATGGAAAATATATCGATGTGGCAGCAATAACCCCAACCCCACTTGGTGAGGGCAAGACAGTGACCACTATAGGCTTGAGTCAGGGACTGAGTTTCATTGGCAAGAGAGTATTCACCTGTATACGCCAGCCTTCTATGGGACCAACCTTTGGCATTAAAGGGGGGGCAGCTGGTGGCGGTTATTCTCAGACGGTTCCTATGGAAGATTTCAACCTCCATTTAACAGGTGATATACATGCCGTAGGGGTCGCCCATAATCTCCTATCCGCTGCAATCGATGCACACATCCTGCACGGGAATACACTAAAAATCAACCCATTAAGCATTACATGGAACAGAGTGGTAGATGTGAACGACAGGGCACTTAGAAATATCGTTATTGGACTCGGTGGAAAGGCAAATGGTTTCCCACGAGAGACAGGGTATGATATTACAGTTGCCTCAGAAGTTATGGCTATTTTAGCCTTGACTACAGACATATTCGACCTTCGTAAGAAATTGGGACGAATAGTTATAGGAACGGACACCGACGGCAAGCTCGTTACAGCAGAAGATTTGAAAGTGGCAGGTGCTATGACCGTTCTGTTAAAAGATGCTATTATGCCCACTCTGATGCAAAGTTTAGAACATACCCCTGTATTCGTCCACACAGGACCCTTTGGCAATATCGCACATGGCAACTCTTCTATCTTGGCGGATGAGATTGCATTGAAACTGGCTGACTATGTAGTCACCGAGAGTGGATTTGGAGCCGATTGTGGTATGGAGAAATTTTTCAATGTCAAGTGTCGTTATTCAGGATTGAAACCGAACTGTGTAGTAATCGTAGCCTCCATCCGTGCACTGAAGATGCACGGCGGGTTGGCTAAGGTGGTTGCGGGTAAACCACTGCCAGAGGAACTAACCAAAGAGAATCTGCCCGCTTTAGAGAAAGGGTGTGAAAATTTAACCAAACATATTGAGAACGGACTCTCCTTCGGTGTTCCAGTCGTGGTAGCAATCAACAAATTTACACATGATACGGACAAAGAGATTGAATTGGTTAAAAAAGTTTCCAACGAGGCGGGTGCCGAAGGTGCTTTCGTATCTGAGGTATGGGCAAAGGGCGGTAAGGGTGGCGTAGAATTGGCAGAGGCTGTAGTATCAGCGTGTGAGAAGAACTCCAATTTCAACTTCCTCTATACTCTCGATATACCCATCAAGGATAAGATAGAAACCATCGCCACAAAAATCTATGGTGCCTCGGGTGTAGACTATACTCCTCGGGCAGAAAGAAAGATTCGACGATACACAGAGGCGGGTTATGATAAACTCCCGATATGTATGGCAAAGACCCATCTTTCGCTCTCACATGAGCCAAAATGGAAGGGGGTTCCTAAAAACTACAGACTACCTGTCAGGGACATCCGTGCTTCAATAGGAGCGGGTTTTCTTTATCCACTTTGTGGAACAGTGCGCGTAATGCCAGGTCTCCCATCAACTCCAGCGTTCACAAAAGTTGATATTGACGAAACTGGCAAAGTCGTAGGGTTATTTTAAAGGAGCATAGATGAAGATTTTAGATGGAAAAGCTATCGCCTCCAAGATGCGTGAAGAGATGAAAGCAGAGGTAGAAAGATTGAAAAATATGCATAATCTGGTCCCAGGACTGGCTGTAGTTTTAGTAGGAGACAACCCTGCTTCCATATCCTATGTAAGAGGAAAACGGAAGGCGTGTGATGAGGTAGGAATATACTCTGAAGAATACAAGTTCGATGCCGAATATCCAGAAGAGAAACTGCTAAGACTCGTTGACAAACTGAACAAGAATCCAAAAATACATGGTATATTGGTGCAACTGCCTCTACCAGAACATATCAATGAAGAGAAGGTGCTCTATGCCATAGACCCATCGAAAGATGTTGATGGTTTTCATCCTGTGAATGTGGGCAGGATGATGATAGGTGCTCCAGGATTTCTCTCCTGTACACCACATGGTATCCAGCAGCTCCTTTTGAGAAATAATATAGAAATAGAAGGGAAACATGTTGTCATCGTTGGGCGGAGTAACATCGTTGGCAAACCGCTCGCTATGATTTTAGTGCAAAAAAAGCCCGGGGCGAATGCAACCGTAACTATGTGTCATACCAGAACCAAAAATCTTGCAGAGATTACGAAGCAGGCAGACATTCTAATTGCAGCCGCCGGGAGACCAAATACCATTACAGAAAATATGGTCAAAGAAGGAACAGTAGTAGTTGATGTCGGTGTAAATCGGGTGAAGGACCCAAGTAAAAAAAGTGGGTATCGTCTTGTTGGCGATGTGGATTTTGAAAGAGTAAGCAAGAAGGCAAGTGCCATCTCTCCCGTTCCTGGTGGTGTTGGACCGATGACGATTACGATGCTCCTACACAACACCATCCAATCAGCGAAGCTATCAATAAGATGACCAATTGTCAAGAGTCAAGACTTGGCATTATGTATTCAGCCCCTATGAATCAAGTTTGCTATTTAGTTGCTATGGTTTTAAAGATGCTACTTTTTGCAAATGTATTTCATATCCTTCCCTGGCTTTCTGCGTCTGTTCCTCAACCCATTTCTCAAATCCTATTTCTTTAAATTTCTTATACCTACCCATTGTGTCAGGGTCTGCAACGTTTTTAATTTTGGAACATGGAAACTCTTCACACTCAAAACAGATACGCAATCTTTTTTCAAAACAGCATTTCTTCACCTCGCACCACGCTGGACCTCCACCTTGTCGACACCCCGGACATTTTGCGTTATCGATGAACCATTCTAATCCCTTTACAAATTGCTTGAAATCGAACACTCTTTCGGATCGAAATTCGAACCCGTATAAATCAGCAAATTCCCTCATTTGTTTTGCTGTTTCAATAATTAATCCATTATACTGACCACAGCCACCACAGTAATCACCGCATGGCCCAACCAAGTCATATTTCCCCATTTTCTCAGTCATTTTTCACCCCTTTTTCTCTATCTATAGGCGAATTTTGGGAATCTTTGATTTCCCTTTTATCCGCTGTTGTGCGAAGTGCTATTATATTCTTTTGATTTTGATCCATAGTGTATTTATTCCTCTATCGGTTTTTCTTTTCTAAATAAATAAACAGATACCTTACTATTTTCCCTTATTGCAGCCTTTATGGCTTCAGGATTTCTCTCGGCCCCTATCAAGCTCTTCCAAGAGTAAAGGTGCCAAGGTTCATGGAAATCGGAGTTTGCTATATAATTAAATTTCTTTAGACCGATAACATTGAAGAGATCGTCACGGTTGGCTACTTCCCAAGCATCAAAGAGAGTGACGTATTTTTTGTGATATCTCCAGAGATGAATGTAAGGCTGTTTACCTTCTGTTGCCTTATGATGTGGATGACAGGCAATAGCAATAGCCCCCTGCATATGAATTTCCTCAACTATTTTCTTTGCAGGTAGGGTTGGATCAATATACTCCTTTATGTCAATTGCAAGAATATGATACTTCTTCCAGTTGTTCGTAATCTCTGCTCCAGGGATGAGTAACATTTTGTATTTCTCCCATGCTCTTTCTGCCTCCTTCCATAGGAGTTGTAAATAATTCTGGAAGTTTTCTCTTTTTATTGCACCAATAGGTTCCTTTTTCTTCTGCCGTTCCTTAAGTGTCTTACTATCTAAAATATGGTCAGTGATGCTTATAGCATCAAATCCTTTTGCACCGTAAAGATCAACCACTTCATCTAGGGGTAGTCTTCCATCACTAATACTTGTGTGAATATGAAAATCACAAAGTAACCAATTCCCTAACATAAAATCCCTCCTGTTTGTTCAATACAGCATTTCGTATAACCCATTTTTAGCTGAAGGTCATTACCCAATTCCACTTCTTTATTCTACCCAAGGAATTCCAGCGGTATCCATTTATACTCTTGATTCTTCTAATATAACTTGGATTATCCGCCCCTATCCCTACGGATCCGTTATGGACGGGTCGTATGACAGGATGCTGTACATAAATCAATGTAACTGCAATCTTTCCCGGTTGCTCAGTGGTCATTCTGATTTTTTTATTTCTCATCTTTATAGTAGTTTGTTAATTAAAAGTAATTTTGTCAAGGATTAAGTCCTCACAGACCTTCCGAAATATTTCTTGACAATTTCTAAATTTTATGTTATACTCATATTAATATAAGGAGTTATTGAAAATGCTGCGTATAAACGAGTCCACCACAAAAAATTATGGAATACTCCATAAATCACAATTAATGCTGTTAATCATTTTTTTTATCTCTAATGTTGTTTGGGCCCAAATAGAAGTTCCTAAAAAACCACCTGAGACGCGAAAAGATAATGTTAAAAAGATAATCCATGGGGTAGAAATCGTTGACCCTTATCGGTGGCTTGAAGACCAAGAGACCCAAGAAATAAGAGCTTGGATCGACGCGCAGAACGACTATACGCATTCATTCATTGACCGTTTACCAGGGCGAGAACGGTTGAAACAACGGATCACGGAACTGAGGAAAACCGATAGGATTAGCATGCCTTTCGAACGCAACGGGCGCTACTTTCTAACCAAGAGGCCAGCTGACCAAGATCTGTGGATTATTTATATGCGAAAGGGGCTTGATGGCGAGGACGAGGTGTTGATTGACCCACATCCGATGAGCCCCGATCGAACAATTAGTGTGAACCTGCTGGACGTCTCAAAAGATGGCACTGTGATGGCCTATGGTATTCGCGAGGGCGGAGAGGATGAAGTCACTATAAAACTGTTTGATGTAGACAGACGAACCGACCTACAAGATGAATTGCCAAAGGGGTACTACTTCGATGTTTCTATTGTACCTGATAAAAGCGGTTTGTACTACTCTCGCCACGGAGCTGAAGGCTCCCGGATCTACTACCACACCATGGGATCGGATATTGACGCCGATGTTGAGATTTTCGGGGAAGGCTATGGACCAGACAAGGGTGTTACAGCTGACCTCTCAGAGGATGGGCACTATCTTATCATCGTGGTTTGGTACGGCTCAGCAGCTATGAAAACCGAGATCTACTTCCAAGATTTGACCAAGAAATGCCCTATTATCCCTGTAGTAAACGACATTGACGCTAGATTTGTCCCCAGTATTGCCGGCGATAAGCTTTTCATGCATACTAATTGGAAAGCCCCTAACGGTCGGATACTAGTCGTCGATCTGAACAAACCAGGACAGAAACACTGGCGTGAGGTCATCCCGGAGAGCGATGCTGTTATTGAGAGATTTTCACTGGCGGGTGGTAAGCTGTTTGTTAATTACCTCGAGAATGTTGTTTCACGAGTGAAGGTGTTTGAGCCAGACGGCAAGTTCGTACGCGACATCTCTTTCCCAACACTCGGTACAGTCGATAGCGTCAGCGGTCAGTGGGAAAGCGATGAAGCTTTCTTCGTCTTTAACTCGTTTCATGTTCCTACAACAATCTACCGGTACGAGGTGGCAAAAGGAGATCAAGAAATTTGGGCACAGCTCGAGGTCCCCTTTAAGACCGATATATTCGAGGTCAAACAGGTATGGTATGAATCGAAAGACGGCACAAAGGTGCCCATGTTCATCGTGCACGCCAAGGGTATCAATCTCGATGGAGCCAACCCGACTCTGTTGACAGGATACGGTGGCTTTAATGTCAACTTGACACCGTACTTTTCAGCGACTGCCGTGCTGTGGGTTGAGAATGGCGGCGTTTTCGCGATGCCGAATCTGCGCGGTGGTGGTGAATTTGGCGAGGAATGGCACAGGTCGGGAATGCTTGAGAACAAGCAGAACGTCTTCGACGATTTCATAGCCGCCGCCGAGTGGTTGATCAAGAATAATTACACAAATCCATCCAATCTTGCAATCGCAGGAACCAGCAATGGCGGATTGCTCGTTGGTGCGGCATTTACGCAAAGGCCCAAGCTATTTCAGACGGTGGTTTGTTCACATCCTTTGCTTGATATGATTCGCTATCACAAATTCCTAGTTGCCAAATTCTGGGTGTCGGAGTATGGCTCGTCTGAAGACCCTGCCCAATTCAAATACATCCATGCTTATTCACCTTACCACAATGTGAAACAAGGTACAGAATACCCTGCGGTGCTTTTCATTACTGGAGATGCAGATACGCGCGTCGCTCCCCTTCACGCCCGCAAGATGACAGCGTTACTGCAATCGGTAACTGGATCGGATAAGCCTGTGCTGCTCTTTTATGATACCAAGTCGGGCCACTCTGGTGGTCGACCGGTAAGCAAGCAAATCGAGTATGAAACAGATAAGATGCTCTTTCTTTTCTGGCAACTTGGTATGACAAACGCTGTGGGATATTAATTTGGCCTTTAGGGTCTATAATTAATCAAAGAAAAGGGAAGACTCGGCCGCTTCCGCTCCAGTTGCTTTTCTACAGTGAATTAATCTACTGTTATTAACTTAGATATTTAGCGAAAAAGTTAGTAAGCTTTATAAAAAACTCAGGATAATTTAACATTTCTGGCCCTTTGACACCTCCATGAGATGCTTCTGGAACAATCCAAAGTTCCTTAGGTCCTTTTAATTCCTTAAATATCTTCTCAGACATCCAAGGTGGTGTCCTATCATCTTTTTCACCGACAATTAAATATACAGGTATATCTATTCTTTTAGCAGCATTAATCGGAATTAACTCCTTTGGGTAACCTTCAGGTGCTTTGAAATTCCTATTAGGTTTTACTTTTTTTAAAATATGTAATAACTCATCAAAGGATGTTAATAGAGCTCTACCAGCATAAGCAGCGATATCTTTTCTTTTCGCAATCATGGCGAATGATAAATAGGCGCCTGTTGAAAAACCGAAAACTCCTATTTTTGTTGAATCAACTTCAGATTGCTCTTTTAAAAAGTCAAGCGCGGCCTCATAGTCTAATAAAAATTCAGTATAGCTTAATCTATCCCGTTCCATTGGCCATTCATCGCTTTCACCAAATCCACGCCAGTCAAAAGTAAAAACATTAAACCCTTTTGTAAATAAATGATAAGAATAGAATATCGAATAAGTCATATTCCCGGCGTCACCATCACAGATTATTATCGTTGGCCTTTTTTGTTCATAGAGTTTTCGGTATGCCCTGGGTTCGCATTTTAGACTGTCAGGAACGGGCAAAAGACGACCAACAAGATGATTAGCAATGCCAGCTGTATCTTGTGCAGGGAAAAACCACCCTTTAATGTTAAGGCCATCAGTGGTTTTGAATGTTACCTCTTTATAGATTATACCATAGTCTAAAGGTGTAGCTAAATATCCCCGCTCTGGTCTCAAAGCGTGAAGGGATTTAGTAAAAATAAATAAGATGGTAGTAATTAAAAGTATGCGATAAAATATTTTCATTTTTAACCTCCTTTATAACTGATTCTTAGAACATTCCGCAATATTTCTTGTTATAAACGAACGCCTGTCCCCTGCACCGCACCTGAAATCTGAAAGACTGACCCCAATCATGTCAATGAAAATATTTCAATCTTATTTACATCTAAATCTTGTAGCATATATTTTCTTAGGAAAGCCGCCTTTTGCATACTCGATCTTTATTTCTCCTCTTACAATAGATTCATCTGCATACGCCTCTATCACTTCACCTATAAACAAGTTTTTATCTCCTGTTTCTATTTCTTGTTTAACTTTACATTCCATATGAGCTATACATTCATTAATGATAGGAACCCTTAGTTTGCGTGCTGGTTGTAGAGTCAATCCTGTTTCTTTAAATTTATCTACTTGATAACCTGAGTGGGAACCACAATAATATATCTTTGGTTTTAGCTCCTTTGGAGGAATATTTACAATAAACTCTTTAGTGCTTTCAATTAACTTACATGAATAAGCACCTTTTCCTATGGCACAAGCTATGAGTGAAGGCTCTCTTGATACAGGCATACAAAAACTGACGGCTATGATATTTGATTTTCCTTCAATGTCGCCACATGTTATCAAAAAATGCCTCATTGGCCACATAAATTCAAGATATTCGACATCGGTCTTCATTTCTATTTTACCTCATTTTTTGTTCATTTCAGCTAACTAGTGAATCAGCGAAGAAACTTTCGTCAATCCTTCCAATTTAGGGTATTTTGCGAAGTTTCGCTAATTCCCCCTTGCTGCGAAATTATGTATCATGCATGGTTAGCCTTCTTTCTTTTTCATAAAAAATAGGGGCTGTCCCCATATTTCAGGAATGCCTGGTACGACAACCCTTGCTATCCTTGACATAGTAAATAAATCTTATCACACAAGTTTTATCTTGTCAATAAAAAATAGGGGCTGTCCCCATTTTCCACAAACAATTATAATTTTAAACAATGAATGAACGGTCCCCAGATACATCATACAATCTTACCTCCTTCATTTTCCACGATGATTATCTTTTAAGCCAGATTTCCAAGTTAATTTCTTCCTCCTTGATCTCGAACTTTGTAAATTGACTATCATTTATGATTTTCTCAATTTGCTGTGCTGTGTAGCTTTCTCCAAATGAATGCTTTAATCCCCAACGCATGATTTTTGAATCAATAATGTTCGCCCATTCTTTTATTTTTTCTTTAGGAGTATCTTTTCTCAAGTCAGAAATTAAAGCCCTACAACCTGGCTTTAATACTCTATATATCTCATTGAATACCTGTGCTGGATTTTTCCAGTGATGAAGTGACCCACTTGATGTAACAAAGTCAAATGAGGAATCTTCGAATGGCATTTTTGAAGCATCGCCCTTCCTGAATTCGATTCTTTCTGAAAGACCATATTCGTCTGCATTCATCTTTGCAATCTCAATCATAGTATCTGATATATCTAATCCAATGACTTCCATTTTCGGCAAAAGTTTAGCTATCTCAATAAAGATATATCCTGGGCCAGGACCAATTTCAAGAAGCTTACCTTCTTGAATTACAGAAGCACTCTTATCCGCTAACCTTCTGTACTCTTTTCTTAATTCTTTTGTGTTTTTGGCAAACTCAGCGTATTTAACTGCAAAATAGCCTTCAACTCCCTGAGATAAAAGTTGCTTCATTGTCTGAAATAACTCGGACATCCTTAACCTCATTAATTGTATTTGAGCTTTCGCCTAACTCTGTATATCCGAACAGTTTGGATATACCATCCTATAGCTGCCCTTTATTATATTGTAATCTTAATATCAAAAAAAAAGAAAAATCAGACCTGACACCATTTTCATTCCCCCATGGATTTGATCTGGTTAACTTTTTCTAACCCTTCCAGATAGCAAATAATAGCCTCTTTAGCATTCTTTAATGCCTCTTCTTCTGTCTCCCCTTGGGTGAAACACCCATCAAGAGCTGGAACTTTGACATTGTAGCCACCCTCGTCTGCTTCTTCTAAAATAACATTAAATTTCATCTTTCACCTCTTACATTATTTTTTATTATTATATCACAATCACACAAAAAGTCAAATAGTTGAGTTTGTCCTGAGCCTGCCGAAGGGCTTGCCCTGAGTGAAACCGAAGGGCCTGACCCCATTACCTTTTTAAGGGTGTGCCCCATCCTTTATTAGAAGATGGGGCTTTTGTTCGTCTTGATTTGAGACTCGGAGTTTATTATTTATCCCAGAACCCTATTAAGAGTGACTGTGGCAAAGGATATGGAGACGGCCTATCAAAACTCAATC
>JAUXAN010000028.1 GCA_030619885.1 bacterium | reverse complement strand
ATTAACGCAGATATTAACAAGAAACTAAGGAAATACATTCATCTATCGGGGACGGTTCTCAAAACTTATTGTATAATATTATTATATGCAACCCGCTCAACTTTTTCAATACAAAACACTGACTCCCTATTTCACTCTGTGTCCACTCCGTTATATAGTAGTAAAGGAGTTTATCCGTATCTAAGCGGTTATCCATGTTTTTTCTTTAACCAGATTCTGAGGGGACGGGATAGAGTGCATCCATTATTGGAAAGTTAAAAAGGGGAACGGCTCTGATTTGAGATAGATAAGTGTATGGAGAAGGCAAAAAATATAATTGACAATACTTAACTTATACAAAAAGGATGCTTGTTCAAGCACCCTTTCTCAAAAGAGCTCTTTATTTTAAGACAATTATCTTCTTTGTTGATGTGCATTCGTCTGTTGTCAATCGGTAGAAATAGATTCCAGAAGCAACTCTTTCTCCATTTTCGTTTTCTCTGTTCCAAAATACGGTGTGGCGACCGGGCAATTCTGTTCCATCTACAAGAGTTTTCACCAATCTACCTGCTGAGTTATAGACCCTCAGAGTGATGTGGCCAGGAGCGAATAACGAATAACGGTGAACGAATGGAAGGGATTTGGACTGGCACTGATTTCGACCTTGTTGGGCATCATATCCCAGGCTGTTATTGAAACAGGTCCATACCATCTCACATCTCCATTATGGCTAACTTCCCCAAGTCTATAATAGTAAGTGACAGTCAATTCAACTTCAGTATCTGTATAGTAGTATTCACCACCGCCTTCTGCCTTAACGGTCGCAATCCTTGTGTATTCTCCGTCTTCGTCCGTATGGACATCTTTAATCTCAGACCGCTCTATGCGCCATTCAAAAACATCCACTTCAATCTCTGTTCTCCAGTGGAGAACAATCCCACAAGAAGAAACAAAGGCTAAAAAGTGAGATAACTCGACCCATAACGATGGGTCATATACATTGAAATCATCTTCAGCAACGGAGGATATTATTGCATCGTATGTCAAGGGCGGGTCGGTAGTTACCTCGAAGACAACCGCATGCCATACACCAGCTGAAGTGGTGTTCAACTTGATCTGTGAACTTAATACCCCAGTGGGTGAAGCTTTTATCTCTCCGGAAATGACCAAACTATCATTGGCATCGTAATAACCGATATTGTAGTTTGCCTTAGGTACAAAACCACTCCCCTCAAAATAGACCCAACCACCGTAGAGGAAATCATCCTCAGGCACCGACCTCTGTGGGTCAGAGTAGGAATCGTATGTTTGTCCCCACCCATCCTCTACCAAAACCAATAATACTACACAAATAATTAACGAATATTTAACCTTCAATGTCACTACCCTCAATTCTTCTCAATGTAAGGGAAAATATTAGGTCTTTATTATTCTATAAAATAATATTTCGTGTCAAGGGAAAAACACGGAGGTTACAGTAGGGGCAACCCTTGCGGTTGTCCAAAATTTGTTGAGAATTAGAGATTGGATGACTATCCCATTGGGTCCCAAAAAATGGGATGTGTTCCTGTTAATCCTGTCACAGGGAAGAGAAGCGCAGTTTATATCCCTTCTATTTTGGGGAGGTCGATTAGTTTGTTCAATCCGAAGTATCTCAAAAATTCTTTCGTAGTTCCATACAAATTAGGAGCTCCAGGTTTATGTTCCCTTCCCACTACGCGTATCAATTCTTTCTCATCTAATGTGTTCAAGACCCACTCTACAGAGACGCCCCTCAGTCTTTCTATCTCTGCTCTTGTTATTGGCTGGCGGTATGCTATTATTGTAACCGTTTCTAAAGCAGATTTTGAAAGTCTATGAGTCCTGTATTTTTTCAAGAATGCTTTGATTGTTTCCGCATACTCTGGTCTTGTCGTTATCTGAAAACCACCTGCTATATCTATTATCTGGAAACTCCTCCCCTCTTTATCATACTCTTGTTTAAGTTGGGTGATCGCCTCTCTGATTTTTGGGGTCTCCACTTTTGTTGTCTCTTTCAGTCTTTTTAACGAGACAGGTTCATTCGAGGTAAATAGTATCGCTTCACAGGACCTCTTTATGTCCGCCATATCTTTCCTATCAAGTTTATCTCTTCTATACGGAAGATTTTAGAAAGGACAAAGAAGGTTATGAGCCCAACAGATATGCTGACAAATAATCCTATGACCTGGTATAAAAATTCAGGTTGGAGAACTCCTTCAAGTTTGCAATAAACAAGCCATTGAACCCAACCCATAACAATCGAAATAATAACGACTTTTATAGAATAAATGCACAGTTGTAATTTGTCAAGTTTAATCTTCTTTCCAATTAAAAAAAAGAGGAGAGTTGCATTTATAATGGCAGCCACTGAGGCCGAGAGAGCGAATGCTCTAAATCTCAAAGTTCTCATCAAAAGAAGGTTCAACGCAATATTTGAAGCCACTGTCAAAAAACTTATACGCATGGGTGTCTTCGCATCCTTTAAAGAATAAAAACAAGATGCGAGTACCTTCACAGTCGAGACTGCAAATATTCCTATGGAGTAGAGGATGAGTGCATCAGAGGTTGCGCTGGTGAATGCGGATGTGAACTCCCCATGTTCATAAATCAATTTTATTATAGGTCTACTCAAAGCAATGAGCACAACTGACGCAGGTATTGTCAGAAACAGAACCAGTCTGAGAGAGCGAGAGAGAGTATCCTTCAGTTTACTCTTATCTGCCAGAGCTGCCTCCTTTGAGAAAGACTGAAGTGCCACGGTAGAAACCGCTATACCAAAAAGTCCTAAAGGGAGCGTATATACACGGTAGGCATAGGTCAGATAACTTATGCTCCCTTCCTCTAAGAGTGAGGCGAGGAATGTATTGACTGCGATATTCACCTTTGTAGCCACGAGTCCAAAGGTCACAGGAAAGAAGAGAGAGATAATTTTCTTAAATTTAGGGTCTTTTAAATCGAGAATAGGTTTATATCTTAAACCTCTGTTTAAATTTTGGGGCAACTGGATAAATATCTGCAAAAATCCACCGATGAGCGCACCTATTGCCATAGCGACTATAGGTTCGGCTCCGATTTTTGGCATAAGAGGTGCTATAAGGAATCCTGCTGCTATCAGTGCTAAATTGAATCCTGTGGGTGCGAGTGCAGGTATGAAAAATTTACCAAACGAGTTCAAAATCCCCATACAGAGTGCAGCGAGGGATATTAAGAGGAGAAATGGGAAGAGGAGTCTCGTTAATGTGGTTGTAAGTTGAAGTTTCCCTGCTTCTTCTGTGAATCCGTATGCAATCGCTTTTGTGATATAGGGAGCAAATACCATCCCCAGGATTACTATTCCACCCACGAAAATGAGCAGTACATTTACAGTTGTATAGGCGAGTCGAAATGCATTTTCTTTACTCTTCTTTGTGAGTGATTCTGTGAAGACAGGGACGAAGGCGGCTGAGAGTGCGTTTTCGGCGAAGAGGTCACGGAGGAGGTTTGGTATTCTGAAAGCGACATAGAAGGCGTCCGTTACCCGACCTGCACCAAAGACTGCGGCAATCACCGCCTCTCTTATAAGCCCTGATATCCTTGAAATTAAAGTTGCTGCAGAGAATTTTCCCACAGACTTCGTTAAACTATATTCCAGCCTAACGGGAATGGGATCCTTACTATCTTTTTCTGTATACTTCATCTATAGGGTTTTCTCCCTCTGTATCTGTAAATTTCAAACCCTGTTTTTTCTATCAGTTCCTCTGCCTTTTTTAGTCCCTTACCTAAATCTTCAACCTTGTGTGCATCGGAACCTATGGTAACTATCTTTACCCCGAGTTTTTTTGCCAACTCAAGAATATCTTCCGCAGGATAGATCTCATTCACAGGTTTTCTCAAACCAGATGTGTTAACTTCAATACCAACTTCATTTTCTGCCACAAGTGTTAAAATAGATCTTAAATATGGTTTTTGTGATTTGGCAAGTCCTTCTCCATAATATTCCCACCCATACTTCTTGTAAATATCGAAGTGAGCAATCACATCAAATAATCCACTTTTGATTGCATTTTCCATCAAAGTAAAATAGGATCCACACACTTCCTCTGGGCTCTTGTTTTTGAAATATTGTCCACATTCTTTTTTGTCCGATATGGAGATATGGTCAATATTGTGAATAGCACCTAACACAAAATCGAAGGGATAGGTTTTCAGGATATTTCTGAGCTCATTTTCAATGTTGGAATCGTAACCAACTTCAATGCCAATTTTTATTTCAAGTGAATATCTCTTTCTTGCGAGTTCAACATCCTCTATATATTTTTCAATCCAGTTCGATTTCATCGTAACTATTTTATCTTTTAACTTTACCTTATCATCGAGTTCTTTCCTTTCAGGGTCTATATCGAAATGGGGAGTGAAGCATAACTCTTCCATACCAATTTCTATTGCTCTGATACAGTACTCTTCAACGGTTCCTTCCGCATCTATTGAGTAATACGGATGGACATGGTAATCTATCATAAAAATCTTATTGATTAAAGCAAAAAATCTATATTTGTCAAGAAGAAAGAAACCACGAATTACATTCACCCCGCACCCTTTGGGGTCAGTCTTATAAATTATAAATTCTATTGACAGGGGGTGACCGAGAATGTCATTGCGAGCCATACGGGCGAAGCAATCTCATTACCAGTGTCAACTTTGCGAATACCTGATACCACTTTCAGTTTTAATAATGCAAGACCTGGCCTGTGGGGGTTTCCGTGTTTTTTTACTTGACAGGATTATGTTTTATATATATAATATAAAGATAAAGACGCGGGGTAGAGCAGTCTGGTAGCTCGTGAGGCTCATAACCTCAAGGTCGCTGGTTCAAATCCAGCCCCCGCTACCATCCAAAAAGATTTTGATGGTTGAAATTTCTATTATCGTTCCCGCCTATAACGAGAGAGAGAACATCCCTGATTTATTAGCTGAGACATACAGAATGATGGGTGATAGCAAACTGAAATGCGAACTCATACTGGTGGATGACGGTAGTACGGATGAAACTTATAAGGAGGCATGTCGGCTGAAGAAAAAATATAGGTTTTTGAAAATTTTGAGACATAAGAGAAATTTCGGCAAGACAGAAGCTATCCTTACAGGTCTTGATGCATCGAAAGGTAAACTCATCATCTTATTAGATGCAGACCTCCAATACAGCCCTTCCTGTATACCAACACTTGTTGCCCACCTGAAAACAGGGTTTGATATGGTAACTGGATGGAAAACGGGCAAATATGAAAAGAGGTTTACATCTTCCGTCTATAACTTCTTATCGAGAAAACTTTTTTCAATTCCGATTCACGACCAGAATTCAATCAAGGTGTTGAAGAGGGAAGTCTTAGAAGACATCCCATTGAGAAAAGATTGGCACCGTTATATCGTCGCTTTAGCATACGATAGAGGATACAAGATAAGCGAGGTTAAAGTCAAACTACATCCAAGAAAGTATGGGACCCCCAAATATAGTAGAGCAGGTAGAATCATAGTTGGAGTCTTAGATTTGCTCTCTGTAAAGTTTCAAATCTCTTTTTCAAAGAAACCGCTACTTCTTTTTGGAACGATGGGCGGAAGTCTTTTATTGATTGGATTCATACTTGGGGTAGTAGCAATAATTTTGAGGGTTTTTTATCACCATGGGTTCAGACCTGTCTTATATCTAATAATTCTGCTAATTCTGGCAGGACTCTCATTATTCGCAATAGGTTTCATAGTTGAGGCTATTGCTGCCTTGGGAGAAAGATTGACACATTTTGAGAGGAGAGTAAAAAATATTTAGTGTTCGCGTATTTTTAATATCTTTTCAATATCTAATAGAAATATTAACTTTCCATTTACCTCCCCTGCTCCTCTAAAAAGGTCTTCCGAAATAACAGCGGGTGGCTTCTCAATTTTATCAACTGTCGTATCAAATATTCCAATCACCTTGTCGGCTATAAACCCGACGACTTTTTCCTTTGTTTCTATCATTAAAATCCCTGTATCCTCATCAAAGGGTTTTGGCGAAAATCCAAACCTTTTTCTCAAATTTATTATCGGCACGACATTTCCCCTCAAATTTATTATGCCCTCAATAAAGTGTGGAGACTTTGGTATTCTCACTATATCAACGATCCCCTGAATCTCTTTTACCCTGTCTATCTCGATGCAAAATTCGTCTTCACCAACTTTAAAAGTGACGACCCTTTTTTTCATAATCTCATACCTCCAACCAGATATCCCCAATTTTAATGTGACCAAGCGGGTGGAGTCTGAGACCATGGACATAGGGTTGGTAACAGAGGGAACTGAGCCCGTGATCAAGAAATATCCATGGTGCATCATCGACTATTTTCTCTTCTATCCTCTGATATAAACGAATCCTATGGGTGGGACTCTTGACTTCCATCGCCTCGATTATAAGACGATCCACTTGCTCATTTTTATAAAAAGAAGAGTTTCCAGGCTCTCCCCAGTTGCTCGAATGAAATAGTGGGTAAAGGAAGTTATCAGGGTCACCGTTGTCAGAAGCCCATCCTATTATAAACAGGGAACTCTCACCAGTACGAGTGAGATGGATCAATTCCTTCCACGAAACAGGATTAATCTCGATTGCGACCCCAACCTTTTCAAAATATTTTTTGATAAATTCTGCTCTCTCTATATAAGACTTATCGTCCCTAACATCCAGTCTGTAGGTACCCGGAAGTCTATTCTCATAACCTGCTTTCCGCAGGAGTTCTTTAGCAAGGGCAGGGTCGTACGGATAACCTCTTATATCAGGATTGTATGCCTCAAGGGAAGGCGGAAAGATTCCTTTTGCTGCTATTCCGCTACTTTTCAGTAATGTTCTGACATAATTTTCCTTATCAAGGGCATAATTGAGTGCTTTTCTCACGAGCCGGTTAGAAAATGGTGCTTTCGTACAGTTAAATCCCAAATACTGCACATTCAATTCTGGATTTGAAGTGATATATGGTTTATACTTTGGGTCTCGACTGATTTCTTCAAAATCTTCTCCTGAAAGTATGATATGTTCCAATTCTCTACTTTTAAATAGGTCAACCGCTCTCTTTTTCTCATTCCGTATCAAGTAATGAATTTCATCTATATAAGGATGTCCCTTGTAATAATCATCAAAAGCTTCAAGAACTATCCGTTCATCGGCAATCCATTCTTTTACCACAAATGGGCCTGCACCGATTGGACGGATAGAGAAATCAGATTCTTCAGGCCCACCTTTTGGTATTATCCCACCTACCGCAGTAGCAAGATTTGAGAGAAAGGGCGTATATGGCCTTTCGAGTCTGAACTCAATCGTGTAATCATCTATAACCCTCACACCCGCCAACTTCTCGGTCGTACTCTTAATAAAATCCTGTGAACCTTCTATCATATCGAAGAAATAGGCATTCGGACCTTTGAGTGCCCTCTCCATAGAATACTTCACATCTTCTGCCTTCAATTCCTTCCCATTATGGAATTTTACACCTTTTCTAATCTTAAAAGTCCAGTTTAGACCATCGGGGGAGATGTTCCACTCATAAGCTATTGCAGGAATGGGTTTAGTATCGTAACCAAACTCAACCAGACCTTCCACTATATTTCTAATTACCTCATTCGAGGTGGCATCGCCAGAATAACTGGGGTCGAAGGTAGTAGGATTGGAAGGGAGCTCAGTCCTATACTTTATTTTGGGTCTTTTCACTGAAGTCACGATGTTTCTGATAGGTTTCAATTTCTCGTTAATCTCGTCAAATTTTGATGAAGATTCATCAAATCTTGACAACTGGGATTTTAATGAAATCATCATATTGCGATTAACGGTTTCCGTCTTTTCAATCGACTGCGATAGCTCAGCATTGAGACTAAGGAGGTTCTGTATATGACCGCTCTGTGTAACAATTGACCGTTTAATTTCTTCCACAACGAGTTGTAAACTCTGGATTGAGGTCTCTATTTGGGGAATAAAGGTATCCACCTTGGATACACTACCAATACCTTTATCAGCTGCGGTCAAACTCTCTTGAGTCAGTTTCAAAACATCAACTACATTCGACCTCGTTTCATCTACCAGTTTTGAGATTTCAGCTATCGAAATATTCGATTTTGAGGATAGTTCCCTTATTAGATTTACTATCACATTCAAGTCTTTCTCAAACTCTCCTGACCTTGCAGCTTCAATCGCACCATATAGAGAAAGAAGCCTCGTACTCTCTCCAAATTTCCCAATTCTCTCTTTTGTCCAGCGAATATCCTTCAACTCTACGTTCATCTGAGACAGATAACCCAAAAAATTTTGCAGCCTCTCTTTTATACCATCGAGAAGTATCCTCATATCGTTCATAGATGCTGAGATCTTCTTAACAGCATTCAAAGTATCTTTTAGTGAACCTCCAATACTTCCGTGCTTCTCATCTATAGAAATGGTTGCACGGTTTACGACTTCTATCTCTTTTTTTATATTCTCCACCAGTGCTTTCTCTTTATTTATCTCACTGGAGATATTGATGGATGTATCATTCAGTTGTTTTAACGAAAAGGCTGAATTCTCAAATTGATAACGGAACTGGGTGGAGGATTCTATTAAAAAATTCGAGTTTCCAACTATCATTTCATCTGTAGATTGAGACATTGAGTTAAGGAGTGAATCGATCATAGTATTCAAATTCTCGTGTGTTGAACTGAGAATATCATAGATTGCTTTTTGTGAACTTTGGACAAGGCTTGCCATTTCAGTCATTATAGATATATGCTCCTGAAAGTAATAGAGATCTTCTTTAAAGGATGCCAGTTTTTCTTTTGACTCTATCTGTTCCTTTAAATCTTCTTTAACTCCTTCAAATCTTCCTTTCGACTCTTTCACAAGTTTCTGGATTTCTGAGAGGTTAGTTCCTATGGTGTTAGCATCCTCATTCACTCTTTTGAGATTCTCCCTCATTTCGGTCGTAGCCCCTACCAACTCGTTGACCTGCGTTTTAATCTTGTCAATAGTCACAGGAACATTCTCTGCCTCATTCTTTGATTTTCTGGCAAGCAAGGCGAGTTCCTTTGCCACAACCTCAAATCCTCTCCCGTGTTCCCCGGCATGAAACGCCTTTATTTCGGCATTTCTGGCAACCGATTCAGAAAGTTCTGAAATATCGACTATCGAGTTGATTATATTGACTATCTTAGATGCGGTTTCGTTCAATTCAGCAAGTCCTGTTGAGGTTTTTGTAACAGTTGTAGCTACAACTTGCGTCAGCTTTATCGAATCCTCTATCGAGTTCAAACCTTTTGTCAATATCTCGCTCATCCCTCTTTGAGACTCAAATGCCTGGTCACACGCCTCGATAACGACCTGAATGGAGGCGAAGAGATTGGTAATCGTCTTCTCGAGCGCAAAGAGTTTATCAGACTGTTCTTTTGTCCTTGTAGCAATATCTTCAATTGAGTAAAGGTAGGCCTTTCCTTCGGATGCCAGACTATAAACCTCATTTGAAAGATCTTTCACATCATATCCAACATCTCTGGCTGTCTCAACTAATTTTAAAATCACAAACCAAGTCTATAAATTGATAACCAATTGTCAATAAAATTATTACCAAATGGCAATATTTTTGTTGACAAAGTATCTCTGGTTTAATAAATTACTATTCAACGACACAAATCTATTCGTGTTTGCTGTTATGAAACCACAGAGAATGATTTTAAAAAATCTCTGCAAGTATTTGACAATAGCGTTTATGAAAGGGGGTGGATGGAATGGAAAATTTGCCAAAATGTCTTAAATGCAACGAAGGGAGTCTCATTCCTCTTTCGGATTATGGAAGAGAGGGGGCTACAATTCAGTATAAGGCGTGGGTGTGCACCAATCCTGACTGTGGATTTCATTTGAGAATAGATAATGGTGAAATATCTATTGGTACGAAGATAAGAGAGACAGGGAAGTAGATAAGAAGACAATCTGAAATAATGTGTGAAAACACCCATACGGGTCGTATGACCGAATGACACCGAAGCTACCGAAATAACAGGAGATTATAAAAACTATGATTCAGACAGTAGACACTGATTTACACTGATGGCCGCAGATTATAAAAAGAATATTCAATCAGTGAAGATCTGCGTCTAATGTATTTCTTGTTATTTCAGTGATTTTCGGTGTTGCATAATCTGGGATAATCAGTTCACTTCTTTTTAAATTGACATATCTTGATCTTAAACGGCACCCCCGTGAATAGATAGGTTCTCCTTATGCTGTTTTTTAGATATTTCAGGTAATTGTTTGTAACAAGGTCCGGAAAGTTTACAAATAATGAGAATACAGGTGGTTTGACCTGGGTTTGAACCAATCGTTTTATTGCAAGCCTTCTTTTTCCTTTTACGGGTGGTGAATGATGTGCAGTCAATCTCTTCAAAAAGGTTGCGAGTTCATTTTTAGTAATGCGTCTAAAACCTTCTTCATACACACCAATGGCGATATCGAGTACATCAAAGATACCCTTTTTGAGCGTTACAGATGTGAGTACAACCGGTATCCAGTCTATGAAGAATAATTTCCTTTTTACAATCTCAAGGGTCTCTTGTTTACTTTCCACTTTATCTATCTTGTTCACTACTAAAACCATCCCCTTCCCTTTTTCCTCTGAAAGGGCAATTATCCTCTGATCCTGAATGGTCACTCCTTCTTCCGCATCTATGAGAATCAATGCTATATCACATCTTTCAATTGCTTTTAAACTGCGCAAAATTGTATAGTATTCTATACTGCTTTTTATCTTTGATTTTCTCCGTAATCCAGCTGTATCAATCAATAATAGCTCTTTACCTCTGTATGTTGCCTTCGTATCGATTGAATCTCGTGTTGTTCCAGGTCGATCATCCACAAGCACCCTATCCTCACCTAAAATCGTATTTACGAAAGAAGACTTGCCGACATTCGGTCTGCCAACGACAGCAAATTTCATACAGGGCAGTTCTTCATACTTGACAGCCGGTTTGAATTTTGAGACTATGAGGTCGAGAAGATTTCCAATATTTCTCCCATGCAGACTGGAAACAGGAATGAGGTTATCAAAGCCGAGTGTATAAAACTCTGAAAGCGATTCTTCACTTTTAATTGAATCAACTTTATTCACTACTAATAGGGTTGGTTGGTCGTTTTTTCTCACTATACGTCCGATCTCTTTGTCTAATGGGTTGAGTCCACTTTTCAAATCGACTAAAAATAGGACAATATCAGATTCTGCGAGCGCTATCTCTATCTGTCTTTTTACACCTGCTGTTATTCTATCCTCAGGTAAAGGGATGAATCCACCGGTATCTACGAGAAGAAATGAGCAACCATTCCATAGACTCTGAGCGTAGTTTCTATCCCTCGTTACCCCAGGAATATCATGAACGACCGCTGCCCTTTTACCAACAAGCCTATTGAAGAGGGTTGATTTACCTACATTGGGTCTGCCAACTATTGTGACTATCGGCAGGGAATTCACTCTTTTCCTTCTATACGATCCCTGAACTTAACAATTGCTCTATGGAATCGCATCGATGCTCTTCCTCTATCTTCGATCCTTACATAAAATGCAGACTTTTTACCTTTTATCTTCAACATCGAACAAACTTCTATATCTCCTAATGTAGCATCTTTATAATGATGAACCAGTTCTTTACCAAGTTCCAGTCCTAAATATTGGATTGATGGGTTTTCCTTCAATATCTCTTTCTTCATCTCCTTTTCTAATATTTCGATGATTTTTTTGGTCTTCTCTTGTTCGTTATCGAATCTATCAGTAATACTCAAGTCTTCAGGTTTTATGACTTTCAAATCGAAATCTATCTTCAAATAATTGGATTTCTCTATCAATTCTACTGCTTTGTTCTTCAAAAGATTTATCGCTTCTAACTGTTCAAGGAAATCGGGTGGAATTTTACTAATACCGAGGTATGCACCACCCAAAGCGCCTGCAATCGCACCAAGTGTATCTGTGTCACCTGATGCATTGACTGCTGTCAATACTATATCTTCAAAATTATCTGGTGAGTGAAGAAACGAGTAAAAAGCGAACGGGACCACCTCCATGACAGATGTGCCAAGTCCCAAAACATTCTTAACCCTCTCGGGTTCTTCTTCCTGCATATCTATAACTATATTAAATCTCTTTATCAGTTTCTTATGTGATAGGTAATTCAAACAACTCTTCAACGCTTCCTCTGATTTTAAATCATTCAGAAGATAGGTACAGGTAAGGGCAAGTGCAAGGCAGGCTTCTTTGGTTTCTTCACTGTTATGGGTAGGAACAGAAGAGAGTCTCGAATATTTCACAACATCCTCTATACTTCTATAATACCAGACACCGGTTGGTATAGATCTGACCACAGAATCGCTTTCGATGGATCTGGAACCCGATTTATATGGGTCGGTGCCGTGATATAAGGCTTTGCAAGCATTGAGGGTGTTCATACTCGCATACCTGTTATACCCTTTCTCCTTTTCACATCTTCTCCACCACCCCCCGAGTCGTTCTGAAAAATCATAGATGTTAAACCCCTTGGAATCGATGAGTGAGTCAGCGGCGAGGAGTAGCAGTTGGGTATCGTCTGTCCACTGCCCTGGTTTAAGGTTTTTGAGTGGGTGGGTTGAAAGAGGAGATTCAAATTTTTCTATCCTACCGTAGTGCCGCTTCAGGTCGCTCTCAGTCACAAATTCTGCAGGCATTCCCAGCGCATCGCCTATTGCCGCACCAACAATACAACCCTGTGCCTTATCCCTTGTCCTGTCCATACTCTATTAGAATTGCCTCTGCAAAAGCCATATCTTTTTCTGTTGTAAGTTTTATGTTCCTATAACTATCTTTTAAAACTTTCACTCTCACACCGCATTTTTCAACAAGAGACGATTCATCTGTAGCATCAAAGCTGTGAAACTTTTCATACGCTTCAATGAGAAGTTTTCTTTTGAAGAACTGGGGTGTATGAGCAAGCCACACTTTTTCTCTTGGTATCGTATGGTGAACAAAATTATCCTCTACATACTTCACCGTATCCGTCGCTGGAACGGATGTAATCACCGCATCATATTCTTTGCATAAATCTATCCCTTTCTCAATCACTTCTTTGTCTACAAATGGTCTCGCACCATCATGTATTACTACTATATCACCCTTTGAAACCTTCACCCCCTCATAGACAGAATCCATCCTTCGTTCCCCACCAGGTATAATCTTTCTTACTTTCTTCAATCTTCTTGCAAGGGTTTTTGCATAATCCATCCGAGCCTTCGGTACCACGAATACTATTTCATCTACCGATGCAAGGGATTCGAACTTTTCCAACGAGTGTAGGATGACTGATTTGCCCGCAAGTTCAATCCATTGCTTCTCCTTTCCAATCCTCCTACCCCTACCAGCAGCGACTATGATTGCACTCGTCACTTGCTCTCTTCTTTCAGTTTTGTAAATACCATCTTGCCTGCAGGTGTCTGTAGCATTGAAGTAACAACACAGGAGACTACTCTGCCGATCTTCATGCTTCCATCTTCTACAACCACCATCGTCCCATCATCGAGATATCCAACTGCCTGTCCGATTTCTTTCCCTCTCTTTACCAATTTTATATCGAGCCCCTCGCCAGGCAAGAAGATGGGTTTTACAGCGCCGGCAAGTTCATTTACATTAAGCACAGCAACCCCGTGTAAGGAAGCGACCTTGTTTAAATTATAATCATTCGTAATAATTTTGCAGTTTTTCAATTTTGCTAATTTCACCAACTTTGCGTCAACTTCCATTTCGTCAAAAGGTGTATCATCCATCTTAATTTCGATATTTCTTAAATTCTGCATCTTCTTCAATATATCCAATCCTCTTCTGCCTCTTACTCTCCTCAATGGGTCTGCAGAGTCTGCAATATATTGAAGTTCGCGAAGAACAAACTTTGGAATAAGAAAGGTGCCTTCTAAAAAACCGATCTCACAGACATCTGCAATCCTTCCATCAATGATGACACTTGTATCAAGAATTTTTGGTCTAGTTCTTTCTTTTTCAGATGTTAGAAACAAGTTATAAAATGTGAATTCTTCCTTTCTTCTAAGTGAAACTACAACACTAAGGTATCCTATCATTATATTTGCAAATGCGAAAATGAAAGGTCTATGAGGTTTCAAAAAAGGGATCAAAGTCAATACAAATGCTGATAGATTCGCTATTGTGAGGCCAACCGCAAGTCCTAAAAATATCGCTACAATCTCCCTCGCAGTTTTTTTAGCGAGCCCCTTTTCGATTAATACGATAACTGTGCCACATATAAGACCTGCAATTGCACCCCAGAAGTAATTATAATTCATCTTCCAGGCAATTAAAAATCCTATAACAGCGAATGCAGCTATAAATATCTCCCTAAATATTTTCTTCATATTTACACCTCCTTTTGTGAATTTTTAACATTTATACTAATTGAGAGAAAAATGTCAAGGACAAAAACAGAAACTGTTCCTTTAGTTACCAAGCATTGAACCATCTACCATTGGCCCTTGACAATCGATTCAAGATTGTTATAATCAAAACATGGCAATGGCGTGGAGAATTCAATTCCCTGGTTACCTGTCTGGCCAAGAGAAATTTTTAATATCTCCACTTGAATATAGTGAGTTTCAAGAATAGGGAGTTTATACAATATGGATATTAGGAGGGAATTATGGGAATAGAAGCAATTTTGAAGAAATCTATTTTGTTTGAGGATATGACCGATGATGAACTGTCCAGAATCTCTGGGATTTGGGGGATACCAGAGGGGAAAATCTACAGGAAATCTTCTGTTATATGTAAAAGGGGTGAGTTAGGGGATAGTCTATACTTGATTCACTCAGGAAAGGTAAGAATTAGCATTCAAACTGAGGAGGAAGAGATAGTTCTGGCAGAACTGGGACCCGCGAAATTTTTTGGGGAGATATCACTCATCGACGAGGGAGAACGCTCAGCGACCGCTGTTGCAGTCGAAGATTGTAAGATCGTAATAATCACCAGATCGCTTTTGAAAAAATTATTGGAAACAGAACCACAAATTGGTATAAAATTTCTTCTCTCTCTGTCGAATGTATTTTGTAAAAGAATCCGAGTGCTGGACGAAAGGCTCTTAGAATAACACCTCTATGAGAGCCCATAAATCCATTTTGATGATTGCTCTCACCCCTTTCTTCGCTGACAGGGGATGCCATATCAGAATCTATGAAGAAGCAAAGATTTTAAGAAAATCAGGATACGATGTCATCTGCGAGTAAGGTAAATCTTGTGGCAATTCATTCCCATCTACACGAAGGTGCTCTTATTGGAAAAATCGTAGCCTCTATTTTTAAAAAAACATTGATTTTTGATTATCAGGGAAGCCTTACAGAAGAACTCATCGCTCATAAATTTATGAAAAGAGATGGGAAGATATACAGATTTTTTAAAAGTATCGAAACGAATATCATAAAATCTGTAGATATAATCTTGGTGAATACTGAGAAAGCAAAACAGGAATTGGCGAATAGTTTTGGTATTATATGTTTGGGTGACCTTGCCGTATCACCAAAGTGAATGAAGAAATCTTGGGCGAGTTAGGCATTTACACTGATGGCCGCAGATTATAAAAAGAATATTCAATCAGTGAACATCTGCGTTCACCCCGTTAGATAGTAAACATCTAACGGGGTTGATCTGCGTCTAATATACTTCTTGTCTTTCAGTGATTTTCGGTGTTTAATGTATGATCTGGGATAAAATCGAACTATGGAAACCACTCGGACAGTCCTCGTTGATATACCTGAGAAAGAACTGCTTGGAATAATTGAAGTTCTTACTCCACAAAAGATTGCAACTTTTTGCGATGTAACCGATTTAAAGGCGGATACAAAAGAGGAGAAGATAGCAAAGATAGTAGGTTGGGCGAAGGATTACGGTTGCGCTTCGGTCTGTGTTAACCCTGTTGAGGTCGACAGCCTGGCTCCTATGTTGAGAGGAAGTGATGTGAAAGAATGTTATGTGATTGACTTTCCTCTTGGAAGATTATCTGTGGAAATGAAAGCGAAACAGGCAGAGGATGTTGTTAGAAGAAGCAGGAGATTGAGAGGAGAATCAGGTAAGGTTGAATTAGATATGGTTATGAATGTAGGATATTTTAAGCGCGACCCGACCTATACTAAAAGAGAGATTGAATCGGTTGTAACTGCCGCAGATGGAGAATGGGTGAAGGTGATAATCAGGTCTTCGGAACTGACCGAGGATGAAATAAGACTCGCATGTAGAATTGTAAAGGAAGCTGGAGCACGATTTGTTAAAAACTCGACTGGAATGGATCCATTTGGTGCATTTCCTGAGCATATAAGACTGATGCGGGAGACGGTTGGCTCAGACATGGGGGTTAAGGCTGCCGGTGGGATTAAAGATGCTATGACGGTAGTTAGACTGATATATGCAGGCGCAAAAGAGATTGAACTCAGAACCCCTTCCAGATTCAGGATAGGCACAAGCACTCCTGTAAACATAATATCTACGATGGGCTGGCTCAACTACGCCGCTCAAGGATGGGTTGAAGCAGGGGTGATTCCCTGTACCATCTGCCCCCATAATTATACCTCAAAACAACGGAGAGAGGTGAGGGAAATTTATACAAAAAAGTGTAGAGATTGTCCCTATAAAAAGTTTAGAAGGGATAAGGATTTTTAATATGAATAAGATATTGAGGGTTGACCTTGATAGAAAAACTGCAAGGGTTGAAGAATTGGATGATAGAATTGTTCGCCAATGGCTTGGTGGGAGGGGGTTAGGAACGAAATTTTTGTATGATGAACTTACCCCAAAGATAGAACCACTCTCTCGAGATAATAAATTGATATTTGCGACCTGTCCATTAAATAATACCTCTGCACCGACTTCAGCAAGATATGAGGTTGTGACGAAATCACCACTTACTCATACCATAGTGGGTTCGAACTCGGGCGATAGATTTGGGGTAGAACTTAAAAAGGCAGGATACGACGCTGTAATAATAGAAGGCAGATCTTTAAAACCTTGTTGGCTATGGATTGAGAACGGAAATGTTGAATTTCATAATGCAGATGGAATCTGGGGCTTGAATACATATAGAACGAGAGAAGTTCTAATAGGGAAGACTCATAAAAAGGTGGCTGTGACATGCATAGGACAGGCAGGAGAGAATAAAGTCCTGTTCGCTTCGATAATGAACGAAAGAAATCAGACTGTAGGTAGGGGAGGCGCAGGCGCAGTGATGGGTTCAAAAAATTTAAAGGCTGTCGTGGTCTATGGCAAAAATGGGGTTTCCATAGCAGATAAAGAAAAATTTGAAACTGTAAAAAAAAGATGCACAACCGCTCTTGGTGAGGCACCAATAATTAATGATTTGAAAGAATATGGTACTTCATTTATGATAAAGCTAATAAATGGATATGGAGCCTTTCCAGTTAAAAACTTTCAAAAGGGGTACTTTGCAGATGGAGACTCCATTTCAGGTGAGACTTTAAAGGAACTTTACTTTGAACATAATGTAGCCTGTACTGACTGTCCTGTGGGGTGTGGAAGGGCAACGAAGACCTCTACTCGAGGTGGGGAAGGTCCAGCTTACGAGACGATATGGGCATTGGGTCCAGCCTGCGGGGTGAGTGACCTCGAAGAAATAGTTGAAGCAAACTATAACTGTAACGAGTTCGGTTTCGACCCGATTTCTGCAGGGAGCACGATAGCCTGTGCTATGGAACTTTCTGAGAGAGGATATTTTGACAGTTCTGCACTACATTCGATAAGAAAAAGCATCGGGGGTGAACTCGAATTTGGAGATGCAAATGCTGTGGTTAAATTGACAGATTTGATAGGAAAGGGTGAAGGTTTCGGAATTGAATTGGCCAAAGGTTCTTTGAGACTGGCATCCCAATTTGGGTACCCGGAACTTTCTATGAGTGTAAAAGGATTGGAAATACCTGCGTATGACCCAAGGGGATTCAAAGGGATGGGGCTCGCATATGCTACTTCCAATATAGGCGCATCTCATGTGAGAGCATATTTAATCTCGCCTGAGGCATTGGCTACGCCTTGTAGTGTAAATAGGTTCTCGATCCGTGGTAAACCTGAACTGGTGAGACTCTATCAGGACCTTACATCTGCACTCGATTCGATAGGGATGTGTCTTTTCTCCCTTTTTGCCTTGAACCCTGACCACTATGCATCGTTGCTTGGAGCGGTGACTGGAGAGACGATAAGAGGGAGCGACCTGTTCGAAATTGGAGAAAGAATCTCGAACTTGGAAAGGATGTTCAATATTAGAGAAGGATTCACTAAAAAAGATGATACCCTTCCAAAAAGGTTTCTTGAAGAAAAATTGAATGAAGGAAACTCGAAAAATTCGGTTGTCGAACTTGATGCGATGTTGAACGAGTACTACGCTTTGCGAGAGTGGAATGAGCAGGGAATTCCAATGGACAAAAAGTTGAAAGAACTCGGCCTCTTTTTTCTTGACAAGTTTTAATTCTAAACTAAAATATAGCCAAATAAAATTTAAGGAGAAATAAGATTTAAGGAGGTTAAATGGTAACACCTATTATCTTATCTTGTGTAGCAGTTCTTATCTGTGAAGCAGCGAATAAAAAGAATATGAAAATAAGGATCAAATCGGCACATATACATCATTCATTGATAGGATGGGGCATTTTAACACTATATTTCATAATAAACTGGTTGAGTTGCTTGTATATTGGTCTCACATTGATAATTCATCATATAATCAGAGAGAGGAAGGTATTCTATTAAACCAAGGGGGTGTGTATGAAGGTATTGGTTAGTGACCCACTGGCAGAAGAGGCAATCGAAAGGTTAAAGAAAGAAAGTGATATTGAAGTAGATGTGAAGACAGGTATGGATAAGGAAGAACTTAAAAAGACGATAAAAGACTATGCTGCTATAATAGTGAGAAGCGCAACTAAAGTTACAAGAGAAGTTATAGGTAATGCAGATAATCTTAAGGTTATTGCACGGGCTGGTGTGGGGCTGGATAATATTGATTTAGATGCGGCAAAGGAAAAGGGGATCAAGGTTGTAAATACACCAGGTGGAACAACTATCTCGGTTGCAGAACTCACTTTTGGACTCATGCTTGCGAGCACAAGAAATATAACGAGAGCAGATGCTTCTTTGAAAGAAAAAAAGTGGGAAAAGAAAAAACTGGGAGGGTTTGAACTTTACGGCAAGACATTTGGTATAATCGGACTTGGAAGAATTGGCAGAGAGGTTGCCAAAAGGGCAAAAGGTTTCGGTATGAAGGTCGTTGCATATGACCCTTATGTGAAAAAAGAAGAGATACCTGATATTGATGTTGAATTAGTTTCTATGGATGATATCTTGAAAAATTCTGATTTCATAACCCTGCACATTCCTGCGATTCCACAGACACGACACATCATCAGCGAAGCAGAAATTGCAAAGATGAAGGATGGCGTTGTATTGATCAATGCTGCCAGAGGTGGAGTAGTTGATGAAGAAGCGGTCTATAATGGATTAACGAGCAAGAAGATCAAATGTGCTGCTTTCGATGTCTTTGAAGTTGAACCGCCTCTTGAAAGTAAATTGCTTGAACTCGATAACTTTATCGCTACGCCCCATCTTGGTGCATCAACGGTTGAAGGTCAAATACGAGCAGGCGTTGAAGCGGCTGATAAGGTGGTCGGTATATTAAGGGGGTGAAAGAATTAAAGATCTGAGAGTGAACGCAAAGATTCGTTCACCGACGGTAAGACTCATAGGTAAAGATGGACGTCAGATTGGTATTTTGCCAAAATGGAAGGCGATACAGATTGCGAAACTGGATGACCTTGATATTGTAGAAATTTCTCCAAATACCTCTCCGCCCGTATGCAAAATTATGGATTATGGTAAATACAAATATGAAGGAATGAAGAAAGAGAGGCTTGCAAGAAAACATCAACATATTACTCAAATAAAAGAGATAAAGTTGAGACCCAAAATAGAGGAACACGATTTCCAGGTTAAACTCAAACATACAAGGGGATTTTTAGAAAACCGTAATAAGGTAAAAATAATATTGAGATTCAGAGGTAGAGAGATGCTTCATAAAGAGTTCGGCAGGGAGATATTGACCAGGATGATAGAGGAACTGAATTCTGTCGCTGTGGTGGAACATCCTATGAAGATAGAGGGCAAGAATATGGTGCTAACCCTGGCACCAAAAAGATAGATCTGTGATTCAGACAGCAGACACTGATTTACACTGGACTATGATTTGGTGCGGGGTTTACACAGATTATAAACGTATAAGTAGGATTATTGATAAATTTTGGCAAAGAAATTAAGATAATAAGAAAAATATTTGATCAACGAGTATCTGTCCATACGGATTCTGAGATAATAATCAGTGTCTGAATTAGTGAGAGAGAGATGCCAAAGATAAAATCGAGCAGAGCTGCTGCAAAAAGGTTTAAAATAACTGGGAAAGGCAAGATTAAAAGGGCGAAGGCTCGGTCAAGCCATCTTCTTGCCAAAAAATCGCGGAAGAATAAAAGAAAGTTGAGAAGTTCAACGCTGGTAAGCACCGCAGAGAGGAAAAAAGTCAAAAGGATGTTACCTTACAGATAGGAGAAAAAATGAGAGTGAAACGCGGAGTAGCCAAGAGAAGAAGAAAAAAGAAATGGCTCAAACAGGCAAAGGGCTACTGGGGTAGAAGGAGTAATCTCTATCGCACTGCGAGAGAGGCGGTTATGAGATCGCTTCAGTATGCCTATAGGGACAGAAGAAGAAAAAAGAGAGAATTTAGACGATTGTGGATATTGAGAATCAATGCTGCCTGCAGAATCTACGGTCTATCATACAGCACATTCATTGATGGACTAAAAAAACAAGGGGTCGAGATAAATAGAAAATTGTTAGCAGAGTTAGCAAGTGAAGATATAGAAAGTTTTTCAAAACTTGCCGAACTCGCCAAGAAAAAATAAAGTCTGTATTATTTCGCCTGTATGATGGTATGAGAAAGCGGCTTAAAAGGAGGTAGAAGAAAAGGGTAATTAGTTGTTAGTCTTCAGTAGTTAGCAAAAAATCAAACAAGGATCTAGCATCCCATACGGGTTGTGAAACAAGGATCCAGTAAAAGGGAGGTAAAAAATGAAAAAAGTTTACAGTCTCTTGATTTTGGCAACCTTTATGGTAACTATATTTTCCTGCGCAAAGAGGGAAGATAAAGTAGTTGCTAAAATTAAAAAAGAGAAAATTACCATCGGTGATTTTGAAGAGAGATTCGGAGAGAGAAGGTTTGAAACTGAAGAGGAAGAACTTGCAGAAAAGAATAAGGTGCTGGATGAAATGATTGGGGATAAATTGATGGTACTTGAGGCGAAGACCCGTGGATACGACAGAGATGAAGAACTTTTGAAAGATATAGAAAATAAGGAAAAGGACATTGCAGTCAGACATCTTTATAAAGTCGTCGTTCTCGATAAAGCGAAAGTCTCCGAGGGCGAGATAAAAAGACACTATGATAGGCTTAACAAAGAGGTGAAGGCAAGGGATATACTCGTTGAGACAAAAAGAGAGGCAAGAGAGATATTGAAAGAGATAAATGAAGGAGGTAAATTTGAAGAACTCGCCAAAGAGCGCTCTACAAATAAACGCACTGCTGCTAAAGGGGGAGACCTCGGATATTTTACCTGGAACAAATTTCCAGAGAATTTTTCCAAAGCCGTATTTTCGATGAAGGTCGATGAAGTGAAGATTGTGGAGGATAATCGTGGTTTCCATATCGTTAAAGTTGAAGATATAAGGGAAGGAAAAATGGGAGAGTTCAAAACAGAGAGGGTGAAGATTGAACAGAGACTCCTCTTTAACAAAAGGACGAAACTTGCGAATGAGTTTCTTGATGGGTTAAAGAAAAAAGCCAGAATTTCTTTCGATGAGGAGTTTTTGAACCTACTTGCTAAAAAGACACCAAAAGAAAAGAAAAGGCCCTTCGGCTCACCACCACTTCCAACCCTTACAGATGATGAGAAAGCAAGAATTCTTGTCAAGTTTAATAAGAAAGAGTGGAGTTGCGGCGAAGTATTAGATAGATTTGGGCGGGGAACCCCACAGTTCGATAAACCGGATGTGATTAAGAGGGCAGTTGAGAACCTGATTGTGACTGAACTTCTCCAGAAGGAAGCATATAAGAGAAGACTCCACAGGGCACAAGAAGTGAAGCAAAAACTGAATCAAACCGTTGAAAGGATAATCCTCAATAGAATAAGAAAGGAAGAGATTACAGATAAGGCAAGAGCTACAGATGAAGAGATTAAAAAGTATTTTGAGGACAATAGAGACAAATATAAAGAGAATGAGAAGGCAAAGGCACAGATGATACTCGTCAAGACGGAAGAAGAAGCGAATGATATAGTGAAAAAACTGAGAAAGGGAACGAAATTCGAGAAACTTGCCAAGGACAAGTCCACTCATTACACCAGAAATAGAGGGGGAGACCTTGGATTGTTTGAAAGGGGAAGATATCCAGATATTGAAGATGTGGCATTCTCAATCAGAATTGGTAAGATTTCAGACCCTATCAAGACGAAGGATGGATATGCGATAATAAAAGTGACTGAGAGGAAACCTGAGAGGTTAAAAGAATTTGATGAGGTGAAGAGGTCTGTAAAGAAGGATTTAGACGATGAGTTAAGGAAGAAGAGAAAAACAGACTTGATAGAAAGTTTGAAGGGTAAATATACGGTAGAAATCAACCAAGAAAATCTGCGCATCGCAGGCAAGAAAGCAGGTAAGAAAGAGGAGATGGAATAAATCGCTTAAGCAGAGATTTTAATAGACACTGATTTACACTGATGGCCGCAGATTATAAAAAGAATATTCAATCAGTGAACATCTGTGTTCACCCCGTTAGATAGTAAACATCTAACGGGGTGAATCTGTGTCAAAAAAATGCTACATTTCTTTCTTGATAATTTTGTTTCTATCAACTCCCTTGTAGTCTGCTTTCGGAACAGGCATACCTGTTTCTTACTCCTTGTTTATCCGTCTCAGCACCTGTGGTGCTCCCATACGGGTCTGCGACCGTGTTTTTTCAATTGACATTCATCTAAAATCATTATAAAGTCCAACCATAATATAACGAAGGGTTATTTATGGAAGATAAAGCCACATATACCACAAAAGAAGCCGCCAACTATCCTGGGAGAGAATCATTTTACATGGGGGACGCTGACAAAATAATGCAAAAACAAACGAAATCGCCTGAGGAAATTTTACGCCTATTTAGTGCAAAAGAGATAGATAATGACTGGTCTTTTTTAGGATATAAACCATCAGATACTGGGAAATGGACGCACGATTACCATCGCTATCCCGCCAAGTTCATTCCACAGTTAGTTGAAAAATTGATTGATGAATATATACCCAATAAAGATGCTCATATAAATGACCCATTTATGGGGTGTGGGACCACTATTGTTACCGCAATATCGAGAGGTTTTAAGGCAAGTGGGACAGATATTAATAAAATTGCTCATTTGATAACTAAAGTAAAATCAATACCAATAGAACCCGACTATCTTGATAGAAAAATAAAGCAATTTTTGTCATCACTGAGATCGCAAGGATCACTATTTGAGAAAAAAATTGAACCTTTAATTCCTCAAAATCACATTGACAGGATTAACTACTGGTTTACTGAGGAAAATAAAAATGAACTGGGGAAAATACTGAGAATGATTTACAACGAAGAAGATGAAATTATCAAAGATTTTTTTCTTGTTGCGTTCAGTCATATTTTAAAAAGTTGCTCTATATGGTTACAGGGAAGTACAAAACCAACAAGAGATTTAAAGAAGAACTCTGTGAGACCTTATGATGCATTGCGAAAACATTTAAGGAAAATGCAGAGAGGGAATGATGCTTTTTATAATGTAGTTCCTGAGGAAGTAAGAAAAAATCTGAAGGAGTATTTAAACATCATAATTAACGATGCCAGGAGACAGCCTGTATCTAATGGTACTATTGATTTAATTGCAAGTTCAAGTCCTTATGTCACCAGTTATGAATACGCAGATTTGCATCAATTATCAACGATCTGGCTTGATTTGGCAGACGATTTAACAGAATATAAAAAAGAGTTTATCGGAACATCTTACAAAAAGTACGAGAATAAAGAATTAAAGAGTGAAATTGCCAAGAATATTGTTCTTGAAATGTCTGCAAAAAGCAAGAAAATGGCAAAAGAAATCGAAGCATTTTTTATTGATATGCAGGAAGTATTTGACGAGAGTTTTAGAATTTTAAAGTCAGGTGGTAGATGCTGCTATGTCATTGGTGATACAAAACTAAAAGGAGTAGACATACTAAATGCAGAGGTCTTTGCCGAAAGTTTACAGTATTCAGGTTTTAAACTTGATAGGATTATAAAGAGGGAGATACCTTCAAAAATACTTCCCCAGAAAAGAGATGAAAAAACAGGTAGATTTGCAAGCAATGCTAACGCAAATTCTCAAGCATATCCTGTCGAGTATATCGTGATTGGTTTAAAGAAGAATTATATAAATAGAGAAATAAGATGAAACTAAAAGATTTAGTTAGACAGTATGAAATCAAAAAGAATAAATACAGGAATGATGCATTTAAACACATTTCCGAACTTTTTGCCGAAGCTAAGAGTGAACATAAAAAAGAATTTCTAAAAAGTAAAACAGCAGAAAAAGCAAGAAAAGAAGGAAGGATACCAGACCATGAACAGTCTTGGAGAGCATTTAAAGGGAAAAATTATGAAAAACTTGTCTTATATATAATTGAAGATATGACAAGAAGTTTTGGACTAAAGGTCGTCTCTGGGAATAAGTTAGAAAGAAGTAATAAATTGAAATACGAACTTGATATGGTGAAAAGAAAACTATTAATTGACTATGGGAAATTTGGAAGTCATCTACCTGACATTGATATTGTAGTTTATGAACCGTCAAATTATGAGATTGTGGCAGTGATATCTTGTAAAATTACCTTAAGAGAAAGAATAGCACAAACAGCTTATTGGAAATTGAAATTGTCTGGCAGCGAGGTTACGGAAAAAATAAAGGTATATTTTGTAACTACTGATGAAGATGGCACTTTGGTTGTGAAGCATCCTGCTAAAAAGGGAAGGGCTATCTGCGAAGTAGATATGGACGGAGCTTATGTTATGAGAGAAATAAAGGAAAGTGAAAAGGTTAAAATGTTTGATAAGTTTATAAAAGATTTGAGGAAATTATTGAAAAATAAGAGGTGATAAAATGACCAAAAAACAGTTATCGAAAGAATGGCAAAAGTTGGACTTTGAACTTTTTGAAAATAGACCTAAAACAGATAAACCATACCCTCCAGATGTTGTCAAACAAAGAGAATTTTTACTTTTTGCACAAATCCATTTAAGTAATATTTTGGATGCTAAGTCAAGAACAGATAAATGGGATGAAAGATTTGAGACCCAGATGTATAATAAAGTAATGGAAATTTATTATAATTGTGATAAAAATAAGTAAAGATAAACCAAAATTTGAGACAACAACATTATGGGATTTTCCAACCCAAAATTACGGGGATAGACCTCATGGAGATAATAAATATCCTGGCGTAACACCTGCATTTATTATCTGGAATTTACTTCAAAGGTATACAAAGGAAGGAGACTTAGTAGTTGACCCGATGTGTGGTAGTGGAACTTCTATTGATGTATGCAAAGAAGAAAATCGAAAGGTTTTAGGGTTTGATATTGTCCCTTACAGAACAGATATAAAACAAGCAGATGCCAGAAAATTGCCATTAGATAGTGAAGTTGCAGATTTTGTTTTTATTGACTCTCCTTATTCAGACAACATAAAATATAATGACCATCCTGACAATATTGGTAACATTTCTTGTGAGAATGCAAAATTTTTTGAGGAATTAGAGAAAGTCACAAAGGAGGCGCATCGAATTTTAAAATTAGGAAAGTACATAGCATGGCTAATTGGTGACCAAGCGAAAAAGAAAAAATTTGTGCCTGTGGGTCTTAAACTCTATTCTATACTTGCAAAATACTTTAAACCCGTTGATATTATTTGTGTAACCAGACATCATCAAACATCAAATACACCTATATGGCATCAAAGGGCAAGAAAATACAATTTCTATCTGAGAGGTTTCAAATACTTAATAATAATGCAGAAAGCACTAAAGAAATAGGGACTTCCTATTTTTACTGATTATGAAATAAATCTTTTGGTTGTAAAAATCTAAAGAACTTAAAACTAAACTGTAGTGAGTGAAATGAGTTCATATGATGTTTTTATATGTTATGAAAGTACAACAGGAGCAGATTATGCGGAAAATTTGAAAAAAGCGCTGGAGAAAAGGGAACATTCAGTATTTTTAGCAGATATTACTATCAGGGTAGGGAAGGAATGGGAAGAAGAAATAAATTTAGCACTAACTCAATGTAAATACTTCATTGTTCTTATTACAGCTTTAACTATGGACTCTGAATGGGTGATGAAGGAATACAAAAAAGCAGTAGATTTGGATAAAAGAATAATCCCTTGTAGATATTCAAGAATTTATAAACCCGAAACTAAAGAACTGGAAAAGATTCAACAAATTGAATTTGAAAACAAATCAGAACTTGCTAATAAGGTTATAATAGAAATAAAGGAAATATCAAAAGATGAAAGAAAAGGAATAAAAATAGAAAGTGATCCGGGAGAATTCTTAAAAAGAGGAATTCTGCTCTTCGATTTAGGAAAAGTTAAAGAAGCACTTAAATCTTTTGATCGGGCGATAGAGATAAAACCTGATCTTGCTGAGGCATGGCTTGCTAAAGGCGATGCGCTTATCGGACTTAAACATTATGAAGATGCACTTAAAGTCCTTGATAAGGCAATAAAGATAAAACCTGATCTTGCTATAGCATGGCTTGCTAAAGGTGGTGTGTTTATCAAATCTGAACATTATGAAGATGCGCTTAAAGCCTTTAATAAGGCGATAGAGATAAAACCTAATTTTGCTACAGCATGGAATCTTAAAGGCTCTTCACTTATCTTTCTCGGTCGTCGTGAAGACGCACTCAAAGCCTTTGATAAAGCAATAGAGGTAGAACCTGATAATGCTACAGCATGGTTTGATAAAGGCTTGGTACTTGCTAATATTGATAATATTGAAGATGCACTTAAAGCCTTTAATAAGGCAATAGAGATAAAACCCGATTTCGCTCAGGCATTGTATATCAGGACTCGGATATACTCCTTCAGAGGCGACAAAGAAAACGCTCTTGGAGATTTATCTAAAGCAATAGAATTGGATGCTAAATATAAAGAAGAAGCTAAAAAGGATAAAGCTTTCAAAAATCTCTGGGATGATGAAGATTTCAAGAAGACTGTGAGTTAGAAAATAGCAATGAGATTGCTTCGCCCTTATCCCTATGGATCCGTATGGACGGGCTCGCAATGACACACAGGGTTTTTTCAGCAACCTCGGCTCCTCGGCTTTTGAACTTGACAAAACTTGATCTATATTGTATATTTACCCTATTAGATATGAAATTTATCTAACAGGGTGAACTATAATTAGGATTATTCTCCATACGGTCGCAGACCCGTATGGGATCCTGTGGAGTAGAATGCTATGTATAAGTGTCTTTTAATTATTATCAGCGTGTATCTGGTTCAGGCTAACGCCTTTACCCAAATTCCCTACGGACCGTATGGTCGGCAACTTCAGATACATGCGCGAGTGTTAGCCGAAAGGGCAAACAATAAGGGATGATTAAAATGGAGCCAAAGGATTATAAAAGCAGAACATATCTCTCGGCAATTGAATCTGCTAAATATTTGAACATATCGGTAGATATGCTTCATAATCTTGCACACAGGCAAGTTATAAAATCGAAAGTTTCTGCAAGCGGACAGATGCGTTTTGATTTAAGAGAATTAAAAAAATATGAAAAAAATCTTAAATCTAAACCTAAAAAAGAAAAAATAGATATTGAGAAGGTAAATGTTATTGAGATAAATGGGACAATTCAGAAGGTTTTTGTTAAAAATTCTATGAGGATGGATGATTTGCCCGATAATAGTATCCATCTAATGATTACATCACCGCCGTATTTTGATACAAAGATGTATTCAAGAGAACCGATTAAAAATGACCTTGGCAATATTCATGATGTTGATGAGTGGTTTGAAAAAATAAGCGATGTATGGAAGGAAGTTTATAGAGTTTTACAACCGGGAAGAAAGGCATTTATAAACATTATGAATCTTCCTATAAGGCTCGAAAAAGGAAGTTTTAGAACATTGAATCTGGCAGGTAGAACAATAGATGTGTGCGAAAAATTAGGATTTATTTTTAAAAGAGATATAGTATGGCATAAAACAAATGCTGTAAGGGCTCATTTTGGAACATACCCATACCCCGGAGGAATCTTGATAAATAATATGCATGAATTTATCTTAGAATTTAATAAACCTGAAAAGAGTGAGTTCAACAAATATGGACATCTAACTAAGGAACAAAAAGAGCAGTCAAAGTTGGATAAAGAATTCTGGCTATCTATAAAAAAGAGTGATGTTTGGGTAATGAAACCTCAAGGTAGTGGTGATAGGCGAAAGCATATCGCACCATTCCCATACGAACTTCCTTATAGGTTGATAAAAGCATTTAGTTATGTTAGTGAGACAGTTCTTGACCCTTTTGTTGGTTCTGGAACTACTCTTTTATCAGCGTCAGATTTAAAACGCAATGGTATTGGATATGAGTTGAATCCAGAGATTGCTCTTGACGCAGTTAAAAGTTTGAAGAATTATCAAACTAAATTGTGGTAAGGTAAAAACTGTGAAATTGGATGGAAAAACAATATACGCCCAGTCCAGTGATATAAAATCTCGCACTTATTTAGAATACCGAAAGGATATGAAGAAGAAAGCAATTGCAGAGTTAGAAGTGCTAAAATGGTTGGGGAGTAAAGTAAAACAATTGTATCCGAAGAAACGTGTTAAAGTTTATAAATCAGGTGGAGATAAATTTTTATGGTTTTTAAGAAAAGGTAGAGTTTCAAGCGAATCTGATTTTATTGCAGATATAGATAAGGAAGAGATAAAATTCGAGTTCCAATATGCCGAAAAAGCGGATTTAAAGTTTTATGATTTCAAGGTATCTAAAGTTACTAAAAAGAAAGATAATAAACGAAGACCTATTGAAAATAAATTCTTTGTCTATATTCATAAACCCTCGCTAAAATATGCGATATTTAAACCTGAATGGATTATGAAAAATGGTGATTACGGGATGGTGCCAGCGTGGCGGAGTTATGCTTTTCGCGTGCCAAAAGGAAAGTTTGAAGAATTATTTGAACCAGACTCCACCTTAAAAAATCTTTGTAGCAAAATAGATGCAAAAAATTTTATTCTTAACTTCCAACATGAATTAATTGATATAAATAAAGATAAACTGTCATACCTACTTCAAAGTGTAATTGATGAAAATAAAATTGTAGAAATTATTCCAGAAGATTTAGATAGTTTTTTCAAGGTCTGCTTTATTTTGGATAACCTAAATAAGATTCCTCAAAATGCTAACCTTTGGCTTGTCTACCTATTGAGTTATATTGGCAAAAATATTATGCTGGAAGATATCTATAGAATCGTTTATTGTATTGACTTTCTTTATTCTAAAATCGATTTAAAACAAAATGAGCTTACCCAATTAGTTAACAAAGTTAAAGAGTTGTTTAAAAAGATCAAAATGTATTATAAAGAAGATGGCTCTTATAGGTCATCATTAAAAGCAAGTCCTTTAGAGGAAACAAGATACGCTTTATTTTCAATAAACCTACTTGAAGACTTAATCCAGGACATGATCTTTTATTATTCTGTCTCAGAGTTCATGTCAATAAAAAAGATATATGAAAATGTAGAAAATATTGGGAAGACTCATAAATTACTTAAAAGAACAACGAAAAATGGTCAAGAAAAATAGGGACAGTTCCTATTTTTAACCAAGATTTAAAAGCATTGTTATCAAAAAACAGTAGAAAAAACACAGGAGGAAAATAATGAATAGAAGACAAATTGAGCAGGAATTCAAAAAAATTGACCATGAATTCGGAGTCAATAAACCCGATTTTACACCATTTCCGCCAGATGTTATCAAACGAAGAGAATTTTTACTTTTTGCCCAAGTCCATTTAGCTAATATTCTGGATGCCAAGTTGAGAAGAGATAAATGGGATGAAGAATTTGAAGCTGAGATGTATAACAGAGTAATGGAAATCTATTATGATTGGGATAAAAATAAACGGAAATTTGGGACAACATCTCCTTGTTGAGCGATATGAAATCAATAGGCATATACAAAGACCCAATAATAAATGGAGGGAGTGATAAAAATGGCAAATTACAAATGCAAAAATTGTGGCTATACGGGGCATGAACTGGTCTTTCAATTCAATGATTATACTTACTGTGTAGCTACAAATGAAGTAGAGCCTGAATACAAGTCAGAAATCCCAGACTGGGTAAAAATTAAACATTTTGGAGATGCGAAGATTGGAGAGCCAGTGGGATATCCACAATGTCATGCATGGGGCGTATCAAATTTTGAAAGGATTTAGTAAGTATGGCTTATCGGAGACCATTGGAGAAAGAAGAAGTCAGGATTCATACCAGTTGGATTTGAACTATATCACAAGGATAAAATATGAGGGTTGTTCCTATATTTCTAAATTGTGGTAATTAATTATGGGTATTGAACTTCTTAAAGCAAACTGGGGAGTATTGGTTCAAGCAATTATTGCTATATTTGGTGTAATTATAATGTATTGGATTTACCATAAAGTAAAAAGTGAAAAAAAAGTGAAAGAAGAAGAGGAATTTAAAGCCGATGTTAGAGAAAGGTTAGCAAAATTAGAAAAAGCTACAGACATGCTCACTACCCTTTATCCGCAGTTGAAATCACTTGAAAAATTAGAAAATTTTGAGAAACTTACTGAAGAAGATATAAGAAGAATTGTTTCAGAAGTGTTGAAAGCAACAAATATAACTCCGGAGGCAATTGATGTAAGAATAGAAGAGAAAATAGAGAAAAAATATAGTGATTTTGATAAAGGCATCGCATCGATAGTTGCTCAAAGGTTGAATGAAATTGATGAACGATTTAAAAAACCTATTGGAAATGCTTCTGATTATTTAATCCTTGGAAATGTAGAATATGCTGAGGGAAATTACTTAAAGGCAATAGAACGTTATGAAAAAGCATTGAAGTTAAAGCCTGATTACGCTGAGGCATGGTATAACAAAGGGGTTACACTTGGCAAACTTGGTCAGTATAATGAAGCACTTGAAGCTTTTAATAAAGCTATAGAGATAAAACCTGATTTTGCTGAAGGATGGTGTAACAAAGGTGTTGCACTTGGCGAACTTGGTCGTTATGATGAAGCACTCAAATCCTTTGATAAAGCTATAGATATAGAACCTAAGTTTGCTGAGACATGGTATAATAAGGCCACTATATATTTGTTAAAGGGCGACAAAGAAAACGCTCTTGGAGATTTATCTAAAGCAATAGAATTGGATGCTAAATATAAAGAAGAAGCTGAGAAGGATAAAGATTTCAAAAATCTCTGGGATGATGAAGATTTCAAGAAGATTCTGAGTTAGAAGGATAGTAAAAAATGTGGACAGTCCTATTTTTACTGAACCTATCATTTTTCTCTTGACAAATTTTTGATATTCCTTAAGATAAAACATTAGGAGGATAGTAATGGGTATGAAATAGACCCTGAAATTGCTTATGAGTCATTCAAGTTTAAAGAATTATCAAACTAAGTTATGGTAAATATTGTGAGTAAAGGAAGAAATTTTTTAATGCTATTATTGATAGTTATTATCTGTCTTTTGACTTATAGTGTTTGGGCACAGGAAAATGATACAGTAAGTATTGGTTACCCTTCAAGTCCGACAATAAAAAGTGAAGTTAGTCGCGGCGATATTTTAGAAAGGACACAGAGAAATCTCGATAGGTCTATAAACATTCTTAATATAGTTGCAACATTAATAGGTATCCTGGTGGTGTTATTAACATTAATACTTGTGATAGGTGGCTCATTAGGATTTTTTGAATATATCCGGTTAAGAAGAATACAACAAAGGACAGAAAAATATAGGGAAGAAGTGCAGAAAAGTACGGAAGAGCTAAAGAAGTTGGCTGAGAAAGCAAAACCCATTGTTGAAAGGATCAAAAAGACAGAAGAAGAGGTAAACGACATGAGAAAAGAAATTCCCTATCCATCTCTTGTAGAACCTCCATCAGAGGAAATTAAAAAGAAGTTGGATGAGTACGGGAAGAAAATTGGATTTCTTGAAGCATTTGGAGTCCCATTAAAGGCTGAAGATCATTTTAATCGGGGAATTGATTTTTATTACAACGGCAAATATAAGGTAGCAATTGAAGCCTTTGATAGGGCATTAGAGATAAAACCTGATTTTGCTGAGGTATGGCATATCAAAGGGGTTGCACTTGGCAATCTTAGTCGTTATGAAGATGCACTTAAAGCTTATGATAAGGCTGTAGAGATAAAATCTGATTCTGTTGAGGCATGGTATAACAAAGGGGTTGCATTTGGCAAACTTGGTTGTCATGATGAAGCACTCAAAGCCTATGATAAGGCGATGGAGATAAAGCCTGATTTTGCTGAGGCATGGTATAACAAAGGGGTTGCACTTGGTAAACTTGGTCGTCATGATGAAGCACTCAAAGCCTATGATAAGGCGATAGAGATAAAGCCTGATGATATTGAGGCATGGGTTAGCAAAGGGGTTGCACTTGGCGACCTTGGTCGATATGATGAAGAACTCAAAGCTTATGATAAGGCTATAGAAATAAAACCTGATTATGTTGAGGCATGGGTTAACAAAGAGGTTGCACTTGACAAACTTGGTCGTCATGATGAAGCACTCAAAGTTTATGATAAGGCGATAGAGATAAAGCCTGATTATGGAGAGGTGGGGGGGAATCAAGGGGTGGAATGTGGCGACCTGGGTCGTCAGGATGAAGCACTCAAAGCCTATGATAAGGCGATATAGATAAAGCCTGATTATATTGAGGAATGGGTTAGCAAAGGGGTTGCACTTGGCGACCTTGGTCGATATGATGAAGAACTCAAAGCTTATGATAAGGCTATA
>JAUXAN010000008.1 GCA_030619885.1 bacterium | reverse complement strand
CCATGCTCCAGAAACATAGAGGCTGTCATCTGTCCCAATATAGGAGACCCACATGTAGTCTAAGGGGCCCTGACAGCAAGCATCCAGTCCCCTTTCTGCATTTCCAATGCCCGGGTCAAAATCCTCCCAACTCGTTGCTGTTGTATCATCCCAGTAGCATCTCAGTGAATCGTCTGCCAGGATAGCAAAATATAATATAAACATGTCAGTATAATCGGCAGTACTGGCAATGGCTATATCCAGTATCTCAGATCCAAGGTCAAATACCTCAACCCACCAATAGGCTGCATCAACATAGCCACTATCTGTGTCAAATCTCCTTATGCGAGCACTTGTTGAATCTCCTTGGTATGAATATCCTACATAGAAGCGATTGCCAAGCACCACAGCACTTATGTCATTAATATAGGTAGCAGCCCACCAGTAATATGTCTCAGTCCATGTTTTTCCAGTATCCTCGGATATGTTGACTGTCCATTGATGTTGCGTGCCCTCGGGATATAGAAGTGCAGCAAAGAGGTTATTGGTTGCATTATCGACATCGAGACATACTACATAGATTGAATCCCTGGTTCCAATCTGAACATCATCTCCCCACTTTGCACTTGTGGCTATAGGTTCTTTCCATTGGATTCCACAGGCGGCATCCTTAAGGTCAGTAAATTCCCGAAATAGTTCAATCGCTCCATCATAGTCCCCGCTGTTCCAGGTGTTTTCCACCAATTTGGAATGTTCAATAGCCTCTAAACCTGCATCGTTTGAGAGTTCAATCTCCAATATAGCATTTTCCTTCTCAGCAAGAGTGAGTCTTTCGAGACCCTTCCATATCGGTTTACTCTCTCTCCTCTCTGGATTAACATCAATATCCTGATAATTCATAGCCCACACCATGCCACACAAGACCAGAAGCGAGGAGAAAAACAATACTTTCTTCATCTTTACCTCCATCGTTATATATCCTGGATACTTAATCCTGGATTCTCTTTCAATATTTAAAAATTTGCATTTAGTTATTTTTAACAACTAAATACTAACAACTAATTACTGTTTTTTTTCACCTCCTTCCCATACAATGGAGATTTTTGTAAATCACAACTTTGTTTAACTTATGAAATATTAAAAACTTGTCAAGGAAAAAAAATTATTCTTCGATGATGTGTGCGAAAAGAATATCTATAAAACTGTATCCCCATATTATTAATGTGGAATTAAGGAAGAAAGATTCTATTGCATCGATGTGAGGGTCATTTGCCCTTGTCGCAATAATATGGCTGACTGCAAGCCCAATGGCAGATACCGTGTAAGAATACATAAGCACTTTGCCCTTGCGCTTTTCCCCCTGGTAATGATGACCCCACCCTGGTAAGAGAACGGTTCTGAATGCTGCATCCATCAGTCTCACATCAGGTAGTCCCAGATTTATACTTTCCCTTCTTATCTTTACCTTTTTGAAGACACTCACTATCTTTGGCGAGACAAACTCTGGGTTTAAATCGTATTGAGGATTAAGATTTAGGATCTCTTCAAATTGCAGTGATGCTTCTCCCTCTTCTCCAATTGCAACATAGGAAAATGCGAGATAGGTTCTTATCTTTACCTCCTCGTCTACAGTATATGTAAGAGTATCCTTTAAACCCTCATTTGCAATATCTATTACATTCCTGAAGTCTCCTCTGTCGTATGCGAGTATTATTCTATTCAATAATCTTTCCTGGGAGTTTAAATAAGAAGACAAAAGCAGCAAAAACAGAATTATTACTATCCTTCTAATGGCACCACCTTTTTCAAAGTCTTTCCCTCTTCTATTACTATATTTTCTGGCCCCCATTTCTTGTACTTTGGATTTTGTAATTCTAATTTGTGTTTCCCTATAGTCAATTTTATCTCCAAGGGGGTCGTTCCAACTTCTTCGCCATCTACGATAATCTTTGCCCATGGGATGGAAACGACATTCAAGAAACCGTAAACCTCTGGCAGGGTCACTACCTTCGCTATCGTATCACCTTTTGGGATGGTTATCAGTTCCTTGTATTCATTTCTATTTGGATGTCTCAAAATCAATTCGTGTTCGCCCTCTTCTAATCTTATCAGTTCATCGAAAGGCGTCTGTGCAAAAAATTTACCATCTATGTATACATCTGCCCATGGTTTACAGACAACTTTCAAGAAACCGTAGCCTAATTCTGCCTCAACGACCGTTAAGGTTTCATTATTCGCAATTCCGCTATCTGCCACTACAGGAACTGTGGGTTGGTTAACTATCGTAGACGAATCAGGTCTTTTCGCGACTGTAAAACTATCCATTGAAGATAAGGATTCCTCTTGCTTTTTACTCATATAGGCGAAGGCGAAATAAGTGACAGGGATTAAAATTGCCAGAGAGGCTGCTTTCCATAATCGCTTTGTTCTGTAAAAAATATTTTTTCTTATACCTCTTATTCTATAACTTTGTGGGTCTTTCATCCATGACTTGACAGAACCATGTGGAGAGAGAGATTTAACATCTTTTAGTATCCCTGAAACACGCTGGTATCTGGATTTGGGATTTTTCTTCAATAGTTTTTCGCAGATTGAACAGATTTCCAATGGGAGTTTTAAAGGAGGCGGGTCTGTGTTCAGTATCCTATTTATAGTTTCCGAATGGGTTTTACCCAAGAATGGATTAGAACCTGAAAGCATTTCGTAGAAGAGTGGGCCCAACGAAAATATGTCGGAAATCGGCGTAGCCTCACTTCCTTTCATCCTTTCCGGTGCCATATATGCGGGTGTACCGATGTATATTCCAGGGTCGGTTATAGAGACCGTTTCAGCCCCTATTGCCAGACCAAAATCTGTGATCTTAACCTTTCCTTCAGTGGTTATCAAGATATTTGCAGGTTTTATATCTCGATGGACCACACCCCTTTCATGTGCATAAGAGAGGCCTTCTGCTATTTTTTGAAGAATTACGAGAGCGACATCGTATGGAATCTTGCCCTCTTTTGCAATCAATTCCTGCAGAGAAATCCCCTCAAGGTATTCGAGGACGATGAAGTAAGAATTATCCTTTGTGTAATAATCTAAAATCCGGACGATATTTTCATGTTTGATTTTCTTCAAGATGAATGCTTCTCTCTCAAATCGGCTGACAAAACTCTTATCCTGAGCCAGATGGGGATGGAGTTCCTTTATGCAAACAAGTTTACCTTTTAAGGAGGCTTTATATGTGGTTGACATCCCACCCGTAGCTATTTTGGACAGAATCTTATACTTACGCATCTTTTATATCTTCACTCCGAGCAGTTCTATTATCCTGTTAAGATCGTTGTCGGAGTAGAATTCTATCTCTATCCTCCCCTTTTTTCTCCCCTTTACTACAGATACTTTGGTCCCAAATTTGTTCCTCATCGCATCTTCAATCGATTGAAGGAATGGGTCGCTAACTTTAGTTTTACTACCTCTTTTTTCAACAGATTTTTCAACCGACCTCACACTTAAACCCCTGGAAAGTATACTTCTGCATAGTTTGAATTGACGGTCTTTATCCTTTATCATAAGCAATACTCGGGCATGTCCCTCTGTTATCCTTCCCTCCAAAAGATAGTTTTTTATATCCTGTGGCAAATTGAGCAATCTTAAACGATTTGTAATCGTTGAACGGTCTTTACCCACTTTCTTCGCAATCTGTGAATGGTTCAAGTTGAAATCTTTTATCAAAGATTTATACGCCTTCGCTTCTTCAATTGGATTCAAATCTTCTCTCTGGATGTTCTCTATTAAAGCGAGTTCCAGAACTTCGGATTCAGAAACATCCCTCACTATCGCAGGGATAGATTCATACCCTATTAACTTCACTGCCCTGAATCGTCTTTCGCCTATAATCAACTCATACCCATTTTCTACCTTCCTCAAAACTATCGGTTGAATCACGCCTTTTTCTCTAATCGAATCGGCAAGTTCTTTCAGTTTCTCTTTTTTTATTAAAGTTCTTGGTTGATAGGGATTCAATTTAATATCTTTTACTGCAATCTGTTGGACTATTTGGTGCGGGACAATCTTTTCAGGTATTAGGGCAGAAAGTCCCTTACCCAGTGCTTTTCTGTACATGGTCTAAAATTTCCTTTGCCAGCGCCATATAATTCTCTGCACCTCTGGATAAAATATCATAGAGAATTATCGGCTTCCCAAAACTTGGCGCTTCCGCGAGTCTCACATTCCTGTGAATAATCGTCTTGTATACTCTGTTTTGAAAATATTTTCGAGCATCCTCTACAACCTGCAGGGAGAGATTCAATCTCAAATCATACATCGTCATAAGAATACCTTCTATCTTCAAATCCAGATTCAAGTTTTTCTGAACGAGTCTTATCGAATTTAATAACTTACTTAACCCTTCAAGAGCATAATACTCACACTGGATGGGTATCAAGACTGAATCCCCTGCTACGAGTCCATTTATAGTTAAGAGTCCGAGCGATGGGGGGCAGTCGATGAATATAAAGTCATAATTGGATTTTATGGAAGAGAGGTTATGTTTCAATCTGTTCTCCCTCTCTTTTAAGTTCACCAGTTCTATCTCGGCACCAACCAACGATAGATTCGATGGTGCTAAAAATAGATACGGGAGTTGAGTATTTATAATTATCTCATTTAAAGAGATATTATTTATTAAAACATCATAGATGGAACTTTTTATATCCTTTTTATCGAAGCCAAGTCCGCTGGTCGCATTCGCCTGAGGGTCGATATCCACCAGGAGTGTCTTCAACTCATAAGCAGCAAGACAGCCAGCGAGGTTTATTGCAGTAGTTGTCTTGCCAACACCCCCTTTCTGGTTCGCTATCGTTATCACCTTTCCCATCATTCCCTTTCAATCTTGTAAGATTTGAGCTTTCTGTAAAGTGTGGATGGATGGATTCCAAGAATTTTTGCGGTTTTTAATTTGTTCCATTTAGTTTTGCGCAGGGTATCTTTTATACGCTCTATCTCTGTTAGTCTCAGTGATTTTTCTTTCGGGATTTCGCCCATTCTGATTTTATCAGGGAGGTCCTCTAAAACTATCTTACTACTTTCTTCAATCGCGACTGCCCGTTCTATCGCATTCTCCAGTTCCCTCACATTCCCGGGCCAGAAGTATTTTAAAAATCTGTGCATCACCTCTTTGGAAATCTTCTTTTTGGGGACTCCAATTTTTTTGCAATAGATGTCTACAAAATAATTTGCAAGAAGGGGTATGTCCTCTTTTCTCTCCCGTAGCGGTGGTAGTTTTATCTGAATCACATTGATTCTGTAGAAGAGGTCTTCTCTGAACTTCCCGTCTTCAATGAGTTGTTCAAGATCCTGGTTGCTCGCCACAATAACTCTAACATCTACCTTCGTAGGTTTCGTATCACCTACAGGTATTATCTCCATCTCTTGAAGCACCCTCAAGAGTTTTATCTGAATAAGTGGAGATGTCACTCCAATCTCATCGAGAAATATGGTCCCCTTGTCTGCAACCTTGAACATTCCATCTTTGTCTTTGTATGCCCCTGTGAATGAACCTTTCTTATGTCCAAATAGTTCACTCTCTAATAGTGTTTCTGGCAGTGCACCGCAGTTTATGGATACAAAGGTTTTTTCTACCCTTCCGCTTTTGTGATGTATCTCCCTTGCGATGACTTCCTTCCCTGTGCCGGATTCGCCATATATCAAAACCGTTGAAGATGTTCTGGCTACTTTGTCTACTAACTTCATCACATCTCTGAACCTCTTGCTTTTAATCACAATCTTTTTCCCTTTGTAGAAATCCTCAACTTGCTTTTTTAGATACACATTTTCTCTTCGCAATTCTTCACTTTCTAATATATTTCTTAACTTGTTTTTAACTTCTATGAACTTAAATGGTTTAGTTATATAATCCTTTGCGCCCAATTTGAGCGCGTCGACAGCAGTCTCTAACGAGCCGTATGCGGTTATGAAAATAAAGTTTACATCTGGTTCGAGTTTTTTTACCTTTCTCAAAAGCGTTATCCCGTCCATTCTGGGCATTTTTATATCTGCTATTACAGCATCGTATTTTTTGAGTTTAAATTTTTCAAGTGCATCCTTACCATCGTTAGCAGTAGATATGTTATACCCTTCTTTCTTCAGAGCTATCTCAAGCCAGTCACATATACTCTTCTCATCGTCGACTATCAGTATTCTATCTCCTGCCATCGTCAAGAAAAAAAACACCACGAACCACATTCGTGTTTATAGTTTCATTATACATTAAAAAAGGTCTATCTGTTCAGTTTTACTGTCTTCATCGAATATCTTTATCTCACCGTATACACCATCATAACCCGGCTCTACCCGAATTCTCCCTTCCCTCACCCGTTTTATCCCTTCCGCAATTTTAGGGTCCGAACCTTTCTCTATATCTTCATATGGGACATCTAATAGTATGTTGAACTCCGTTTTGAAAGTCTGGATGAGTTTTTCATATTTGGTGTGAACTACCTGGGTATCTTTGCCAACCTTCAACAAATCTGCGATTATTTCTTGAAGTGGAACGAGTCTCTTGAATGGTATCGCGTCAGGGTGAGTATACCCTTCTTTTCTATCCGACAGGAGTTGAACCCGATGGAGAACGCCTATTGTGAGCCTTCTTCCACATATTGGACAGATATCGTTGTTGGCAATTGCCTCTGATGGAGAACTTCTCACCCCACACTTGCGATGACCATCATAATGATATTTCCCTTCTTCGGGGTAGAACTCGATTGTAAAGAGGAACCTCTTTCTATCCTTCTTTCGAATAACATCGCATATTTCATAGTAAGAGAGTCGGCAGTCGAAGCAATTTGCCTCTCTTCCGATCCTTGACGGTGAGTGGGCATCTGAGTTTGAGACGAGTGTAAATCTATCGAGTGATGAAAGCATCCAATTCATAGCGGGGTCTGATGAGAGTCCTGTTTCAAGTCCATATATATTGGTGGTCAGGTCTTCAAAACATTCTTCAATTGAGTCGAATCCAGAATTTGCGCCAAATAGAGAAAACCATGGTGTCCATATATGTCCGGGTATGATTAAAATATCCTCCGAGATAGCAAGAAGAAGTTCAACCATATTTTTTGAGTCAATCGAGAGCGTAGGTCTTCCATCTACTACAAGATTACCATAACTTTGCAATTTTTTGTTGATACTCTCTACTTCCTTAAAACCTGGAGCAAATATGAGGTTATGTATTCTCCTCAACTTCCCATTTTTTGTGTAGGTATTGTTTACCTCCGCAGTGAGTAAGAAGTTTACTCCATTGCATTCGAAGAGTCCTTCTGCAGACGGTTTCAGTTTCTCTTTCAGTTCCTCGACCCATTTCGGATGTGTGAAATCTCCTGTTCCTACAAGCTGAATGCCTTTTGACCTGCAGACATCAGCAATCGGTTCAACCAACATCTCCTTGGATGTGGCTCTCGAATATTTCGAATGGATATGGAAGTCTGCGATGAATTTCATCTATACTCTTTTGCCTTCTCTTCCCCTTTAAGTACCCTCAAAGCACCCTTTGCCAGAGCGAGCATCTCACCTTCACCAGGATAGACGAAAATTCTATTAGAGAGAAATTTTATCCAGGTCTTCAATTTTTGAATAAAGTGTTTTGAATGCGCGATGCCGCCTGTTATTATGATAGCATCAAAGGTTCCTTTTAATACCACCGAGTATGCACCTATTTCTTTGGCAATCTGATATATCATAGCATCGTAGACTCTCTTTGCTTTCATATCTCCACTATCTATTCTTTGTTCAATCTCAGATATGTCATCTGTACCGAGATATGCGATGAGTCCACCGCTGCGTTGTAATTTTTCCAATATTTCATCCTTTGTATACTTTCTACTGTAACATAGTTCAACGAGCGGGGCTGTTGGCAGATTTCCTGCTCGTTGTGGAGAGAAAGGGCCATCTTCATTCGCATTGCTCGCATCAACCTGTATCCCTTTCAAATGGGCTGCAACGGTAATTCCTGTTCCCAGATGGACTATAACGAAGTTGCATTTTTGGGATGTTTTTTTCAGTCTCTTTGCAGCTTCTTTTGCTACCATTCTCACATTTAAGGCATGTGAGAGTGATTTTCTTTCTATCTCTGGTAAACCTGAAAAACGGGATGGCCACCAGAATTCGTCCACAGAAACAGGGTCCACGAAAAAAGCAGGGATGTTCAATGGTTTGGCGATGGTACTTGCAAGGAGGGCACCTAATAGAGAGGAATGTTCACTCTGTACATTCCCTGCTTTTATATCTTCTATTAACTGCTTATTTATCTCATAAGTACCTGATAGAAGAGGTTTGAACGGTCCCCCCCTTCCAACTACACATGAAAGACTTTTTATGTCGAATTTACTCTCCTTCAGTTTTTCGAGTATGCAACCTTTCCGATAATCGTACTGATCGATTACCTTCGGGAACTTTGATATCTTCTCTTTTGTGTGTCTGAGCGATTTTTCGAAGGCGGGTCTCTCATTCTCATACCATGCCAATTTTGTCGAACTAGAACCGGGATTGATAACAAGTATATTATACTTCATTTGCAATTCAGATACTGATTTTCAAAGATATTCACTGAGCAAATATCTTTCTTTTTATCTTAATTTCTTTGCCATCACAGTGAAAGTATAAACACGAATGTAATTCGTGGCCTCTTTTCCCTTATTCGCTCAAAGCCATGAATTCTATCCTTCTATTCTGTGTCCTTCCTTCTCTGGTAGTGTTGGGTGCGATGGGCATCGATTCGCCGTACCCCCTTGCTACGAGTCTGTTTGGATCTATACCATGTCTTGAAATCAGATACTGGCGAACAGCATTCGCCCTTGCGAAAGAGAGATTCATGTTCAAAGACTTACTCCCTACACTATCGGTATGCCCCCCAATTTCTATCTTTACATTTGGGTTATTTTTCAAGATTCTCGCTGCCTCATCAAGAATAGGGTATGAGATGGGTTTGATGGTCGATTTACCTGAATCGAAGTTTATTCCTGATATAACGAGCCTGGTCTCTTTTTTCAAAACGGGTGTCATTGAAAAATTTGTGATAACGGTCTCTTTTGCTTTGATGGCGATCGGCTCAACAGCAGGAGTGTAGCCGTCTACCTCTACCTTCATCGTGTAGGTGCCCGGGTTCAATTCAATCTTGTAGGTTCCTGTTGCAGGGTCTGTTGCTAAACGTGGGATTTCTGTTTCAGGAAAGGATATCTGGGCAAGGAGCGGTGCCTGGCTCATCGCATCGTATACTTTACCGAAGATGGTGCCCTTCTCTACGACGACTACTGGCGGCGCCTCCTTTTTGGTCAGGGTCAAATCGAGCACCTTTTCCTCTCCATCCTTCAATAATAAGGTTGCCCTCTTCCATTTGTATCCCTTTTTACGCACTTCCATCAGATACTTACCAGGTTCCAACTCAATTTCATAGAATCCTGTTTTCGGATCGGTTGCGGCAGATTCAATATCCTCTTCTTCAGGAAATGTTATCTGTGCAAGTAGTGGGTCTCCTGTTTCTGCATCTGTTACTATGCCTGCAATCGTTGCGGTGACGATTTCCGGTGGTGGAGGTGGAGGTGGTGGTGGTGGTGCAGGAGGTGGTGGAGGAGGAATCAAGGATGATGCCACAGATAGCCCCACTATCGCATTCCATGGTTTTGAACCTTCTGATATACCGAAATCACATGCAAACTCGAAAGTGACCCCCTGAAGGGTTTTGAATCTTATCCCAGGTGTGAGATACATTGCATTCAAGGGGGATACTTTCTGGTCAATCACCTTTGTCCCTGTATATTCTGTGAAAAACTCAACATGAGGTCCTGCAAAAATCCTCACACCTACGCCCCACGATATATTGTTTCTCGGTATATGGAATAGTTTCGTCGAATCGACTATATCCCATCCCCCTGCCTCAGCAGCGAGTAAAGTATTGTATCTTTCCATCTTCTCTTCTTCATTTTCGAAGAATTCCCCTGTTGCAAAATACTTGAAACTTAAATTCAGAGCAAGTGGGCTCAATATAAAATCGCTCATCACCCTGAACCCGCCTCCTGGTTTTCTCCTCAAAAAGGGTTCCATCCCTCTATCTACCAGTGTGGACTCTTTCTCTGCATTCGCTACCACTGGCATAATGGACAGATACCCCTGAATGCCTGTAGACCATTCCATGCCTGTCTGGGGGTTTTCAAAGAGCGGGGTCCCTACCTTTATACCGATCTCAATATCATCCAGTCCGACTGAACTTACATCGCCTCTCGGTTCTTCTGCAAACATATCTCCGTCGTATTTCAAGTAGAGGTTCGTAAGAATAGAAAACTCCAGCCAGTCGACCGCACCATAAGTCACACCGATATGTTCTTTGGCATAATTGTGTTTACTCTCAAAGGTATCCGCTGTATCCACTACTGTATATTTATCGGTTCTATATTCTGTATGAAGGTTAACGATCAGGTTTCCCTTTTTCGTAGGTCTCCCCGTGAGTAACCTCAATATTCCCCGTTCTCCATATATGGAGACTCCGTGTGATATCTCCTGTGGGTAGATAGGTGTAAATGTCAGGATAAGCAATGAAGCGATTATCGTTTTTTTCATAATACCCCCTTTGCCTCAATTCCTAAAATGATGTTCCAATCCGGGACGAGTTTCACACCGTATTCGACCTCATGAGACATCCCGAGTTCGAGCCCAAAATTCAATCTAATCCATTTATAGACCAGTTGCAGTCCAGGTGTGATTCTGTGTGGAGATTTCTGATAACTAATATCGGAGTTATTTACCATCTGTTCTGTTGTATATTCGATGAAGGGTGTGAAGGTCTCCGATTTCAATTCAATCCCGAGGCCGAGTAATAGAAACTCATCCTTCCTTCCTTTCTCGGTGAAAGAATAACCCGTGTTGATATGAAACTGTAATCCTTCGCCGAGGTTTGTCGTCGAAAGGAGTTCCAAGTCAAATTTTGGTTCATTCAGATAGAACATATACAGAAGTGCAAACCTATGGGACTTGTATGGGTAAGATAGTTTAAATCCAATTTTGAGCTCATCAGGGTTGAATTCCGTATCATCGTTGGCTTTACTACCCTTTATCGTACTATTGAAACTGCACTCAGCGTACTCTGATAGAGAATATCCAATTCCTACTATCCGCACTACATTCTTCAAGTGCCCAATGGTCAAGACATCCTCTTCAGAATATTGATCTGTAAAGCTAATACTTAAAGTCGAGGGACTTTCATTCAGAGCGGAAACCAGACGGAGGAGCCCTCTATTACCATACATATTTGACTGACAGAACGAACTATTTAAAAAAATTAACAAAAATATCACTACCAATCTTTTCATCTTTTCTATTTATGGTGTCCCCAACGGGAGTCGAACCCGTGCTTCCACCTTGAAAGAGTGGTGTCCTAACCGCTAGACTATGGGGACACTTTTTTCTGAGAATAGATATAGAGATTTCTGAACTGTTCATTATCAACGATTGCCTTGTTTACGAGAAAATATGTTTCTAAATTCTGATTAGTTAAAAGGACACGCTCACAGAGAACTTCTGCAAGGCCCAAAAGAATCTTCGCTGTTATCGCAGGTTGTTCCTTGAATAGCTTAAGAAAGTCCTGTCGAGACAGAGAGTAGAGTTTGCAGTCAGTCAAGGCAGAGATGGTCGCTGACCTTTCTTTTTCAGTAAGGAGTGCCATCTCGCCAAAAAAAGAGTTTTCACCCAGTTCTGCGAGCACCAGGACTGCATCATCCCTGCAGAGGCTCACTTCTACCTTACCCTTTCTTATGATAAACATCTCTTTACCTTTATCTTTCTCTTTAAAGATAATCGAACCCTTTGGTACTTCGATCTTCTTCAATTTATGTGTAATAAAATCAATATCTTTGGGTTTAAAATATTTAAAGAGTTCGACATTTTTAATAGAAGTTCCCTTTTTCATAAAATCTCCTTTTTCTATGGGCCGTGCAGGAGTCGAACCTGCGACTCCCGGATTAAAAATCCGGTGCTCTGCCAACTGAGCTAACGGCCCTTATTTTAAATTAAATGCAATAAAAAACAAAAATTGTCAAGATAAAATTAACCACTGTTCGCAGACCAAATATAATGAACGATGGGGTAAAACCTTCACCGTCTCCAACTATTTCTCTTTCAGTTCATATACGCCATCCCAGTCGGGCGGCGGCGGGTTTTCAATAAAATGTTGACACCTTCTTACATAGATTGATGCAAGTATATCATCAACTTGTAATTCGCTGCATTTTTTGAAACAGGCAAGCGATGCTTCCCAGTTTCTGTATCGATAGAGTTCAATCCCACGATTGTAATTTTCTAAAAACTCCTGGTCAAACCTGACTTCGTCGCTCTTTGAGAGCAGTTGATATACCCTTACGGGTTGACTCTTCCCTTTTACCTTTATAAGGTCTATCTCCCTTGCATTTATATATTCCTTCGCCTTGTTATAGGTCTCCTCACTTATCATTATATCCGTTGAGTATACCTTGTTACTTCCTTCAAGTCTCGATGCCAGATTCACACTGTCACCCATAACGGTGTAATCCATCCTGCTACCCGAACCCATATTCCCAATGACCATAAATCCCGAGTTGATGCCCATCCTGACTTTCAGTTCGGGTTTACCTTCAGTTTTCCATTTTTCTCGCAATTCAACCAGTTTTTCTTGCATTTCAATGGCAGCCAGACAGGCGAGTTTTGGATGTGCTTCGGTAGGGATGGGTGCGCCAAAGACAGCCATTATAGCGTCGCCTTCATACTTGTCGAGCATTCCCTCATATTTGAAGATGATTTCTGTCATTTCTGAAAGATATTCATTTAGAAACGATACTAAAAACTCCGGTTCATACTTTTCTGCAACAGTTGTGAATCCCGCCACATCAGAGAATAATACTGTGAGATATTTACGTTCACCACCCAATTTTACCATATCAGGATTTGCAATCAACTTATCAACCAATGATTTCGAAAGATAGTGTCCAAAGAGGTCTTTTATGAATCTCTTCTCTTTCTGGGCGCTCCAGTAATGGGAGACGGTATTTACTCCGTAGCTCAGCACTAACGCTGCACACGGAGCGACGAGCGGTAACCAGATATTTTTAGTAAAGAACATGAGATAGGTAAAAAAGACATATATCCCGATTAGAACCAATATTATAGGTATTGAAAGTTTGGGTCTTTCTTTAAATGTAACAAAGGGGACAACTGTGCAGAAAATGAGTAGGAGCCCGAGTTCCCATATAAAATCTAACTTGTGTATAAAATCTTTTCCAATAATCGTCTCACAGGCATTTGCATGCACTTCCACCCCTGGCATCATTACTTTCTTGCCTCCCCAATCGTAAAAAGGGGTAAGTTTTAAGTCATGCAATTCTGCGAGTGTAGCACCAACAAATACAATCTTATCCTTGAACACTTCGTCTTTTAAAAGTTCATTAAAGGCATCGAGGTCCATGCTTGTCTCAGTCTCCTCAATAGTAAAGGATTCATCGTCGATTACACACCAGAATGGGTATGTTGGAATCGTCTTTGCCGGCCCCCTGTAGTTTATAAGAAACCTGTTGGGACCTACCTTTGGGACTTCTGGTGTCTTACCTAAATATTCTTTAAGCGCCTGCAAAGCGAGGGTAAGATGCTGCTTGGCCCCAAGTTCGAAATATAATGGATAATGACGAACAAAACCATCCGGATCGGTGAAGATACCGACGAGTCCTACAGATGCACACTCATACAATAAAGATGGGATTGGAGGAATGATATGGTAATTTTTGCCCCCTACATTCATTAGTTTACTTGCAAGGACTACATCTTTTTTTTCAGAGATTGCCTTTGCAAATTGGAAATCGCCCCGAGGGTCTTCGATATTGGGTATATCAAACTCGAGGTCAAAGACGATAACTTTGGCGCCTGCTTTTCTCAAATTCCTCAATAACCTGGCATATAGTTCTCTTGACCACGGGAATTTTCTACGGAGGGTATCGTATGTATCGTCGTCAATACTGACAATGGCTACCTTGCCTGTAGTTTCTTTTTTGCCCCTCCATTTGAAACGGGAGTCAATCGACTTCGATTCAAGCAAGTCAAAAGCTCCAACTATGAATAAGAAGTAGGTTAGTAATAAAGAGGTGAGTGTCAGTTTGAAGTTAAATTTTCGCAAAAATGGAGTCATCCTACTCGAAATCAATTATCACTTTTTTCTTCCTTCCTGTCTCGTCTTCAAATTCTACTTCAAGTCTCGCTGCTTCCTCCAGTTCTTTATTCCAGGTAGGGACGAATTTCGTCTTTTCTACAACAGGTGATTTACCCTTCACAACAGTACCTGTATATCCTTTTTCCACTACTATCTCACCGAACTCGCCTTGCAGATTGATTCCGCCGTCTTCTACAATGAATGTCGCTGTATCTCCCAAAAGGGCTGCAAAAAATTCAGTTCCTTTCACAGCGGCGGTAGCGGTGGTCGTCTCAACCTCATAGTGGGTACCATGTCTTACGCGTGACCAGATCCCACCAAAGAGAAGTGTTATTTTCTTTTTAAATGTTATCTCTTCTCGCTCTCCCTCGACGGCAAAGGAACTGTTCTGCCGTACCTTCACGATTGTCTTGTTATCTATGAACTTGAGTGCAGCGAGGCTCTTTTGGGCTGTGCGCACTATATCCTGATTGTAGAGGAGTTTACCCCTCACCGCATCTTTCCACTCTACAGTCTCAGAACTCCTCACATTCACTTCTCCACGCACTTTCAAAATAACAGCTACAGGTGAACCTTCTCCACCGAATGCAAATGAGACCATTAAGAAGGTGAGCAAAAAAAATGTTTTCAATCTCATCTTGAACCTCCTTAAAAATTATTTAATAGAACGACCATACGGGTCCATACGGATCCGTATGGATCGTATGACAGATTTTCGCTGATAACCGCAGATTTATTTCCTTATGTTTATTAAAATCCTGTCCATACGGATCCTGAGGAAAATCTGCGTTCATCTGCGTCCCTATTCTACAAATATGAAAAAAATTGTCAATACACTTGACAACTTTTTTTAAAATATGTATATTATTTTTACTATGAAAAACTTGAAAATTTTAATTCCATCCCTTCTAATCGCAAGTTTTCTACATGCAGATGTGATAATTGAGAATGGATGGCTGAACCCATCAATCGAGGTCTTCTATGCCGCAGATATGACACTGGAAACTTCCAGATTTCAACCTCTCATACTTCGGGTAGATATAAGAAATACCGATTTGGTAAGTAGTATAAGAGTCTACCTCTTTCTGGAAATACGGAGCGGAAAGTATGGACGACTCGCATACGGAGACTCTAAAAAGTTCACGATCCCAGCCAATTCGACTGTTTTAGTCACTAACAGAGACCTCTCCAATCCTGAAAGTGAACAGGCAATCGACGACTATCATATAGACGAGGCAGGAGATGATTTGAAGGATGTAGTTTTTAAAACAGGAATGCTTCCTGCCGATACATATACTTTCAGAATCGATGTAATGGATGCGGTATCGGGTACTTTACTCGACTCGTGGAGTGATGAACTCACAGTTTCTGCTCTTTCGTTTATAGAGTTGAACAGTCCTGGTGGCCCATTTACTCTCGACCCCCCTGTGGTCTTCAATTCACTTCCTACATTTCAGTGGACATCTTCTGCAACAAATTTTGATTTCAAGCTATGTGAATTAGACTTGGGCCAGATTTCTGGTGAGGAAGCAATGAATAATCACCCGAAATTCGAATTGAAGAATATCGTCGGGAATGTTCTGCAATATCCATCTTATGCTGAAGCTCTGGAGGATGGGCAGATATACTGCTGGCAGGTGATTCCGAAGGTCATGACATCAGGTGGAGAACTTGGAATTCCGAGTGAGATATGGAGTTTTAGATTTGGTGAACGAAGAGAAGAGGTAATTCTTCCTGAACGGTATCAGATTTTAGTCATACTTTCTCATATAGTTGGGGGTGATTATGAGACCGTTTTGAACCGATTGAAATCCGATGGTTACTCTCCAACGGGAAAGCTCCTCTTGAATGGCATTTCGATTGACCTTTCAAAGCTCTCTGCACTTGCCAAAGATTTTGCAGATGGAAAGTTAAAAATTAAAGATGTCAGCATTGAATAAAACTATAGTTGCAAATCTTGCTATATTTTTTCTGTTCTGCTTTTCTACCACTGCGAGTCCGCCAGAGGTTTCAATTCTATCACCTGAAGAGGGTGAAGAATTGAGAATGGGCGATATGGTTATCGCCATTTCTTTCTACGATGAAGATGGTGATATAGATTTAAAATCTATCGTACTCGAAATTGATGGAGTTTCTGTAGTGGAAAACGCGAAAATTTCTCCTGATATTTTAATATATATACCAGAAGAAAGGCTCGATGCTGGGGTGCATGAAATTGTTTTCAGTTTGAGGGATACAACAGGGAATGAGGTTGGTCCCATTATTAGAAAATTCAAACTGAAAGGCGAACCTATCTATGAAGCGCTTATACTAGGCAAGATTGAGAAACCACCAACACGCATTAGATTTACAGGAAGCTTAACCTTCGATTCAAGGTTCGATAAGATTGAAGGAGACAGTGCAGTGGTGTCGAGAAGGAATGAGCCCGAGTGGACGAATAAACAGAAACTTGAACTAAATATTGGATACAAGGACTTCAATTGTGGATGCGAGGTCTTTCTCACCTCTGACGAGAGTGGTTCGACTCAACCTCGTAACAAATTTAGAGGGGTTTTGAGTATCTCAAAATATAAATTGATGATGGGCGATGTTGGCCTTTTTTACTCCAATCTCGTATTGAGTGGCATAAGAACGAGGGGTATAGATTTCAGGTATGGAACCTCCGATGTGTTTACGGACTTCGTCTGGGGTGAGATAAGAAGACCGATAGAGGGTGATGTTGAGGGAGATACCCTTAAACAATCGGGAACCTATGCAAGGAAGATCCTTGGAATTATGATAATGTCAAAAAGAAGCGGAGGATTTTTTAATTTTGGTGGGAGTCTATTGAAGATAAAGGATGATATCAACTCGATAGAATATGGTCTAAAACCCAAAGATAATCTCGTTGCAGGGATAATCACCGGATTCAATTTTCCAAAAAAAGTTACATTATCAGGTGAGGTTGCAGCGAGTATCCTTACCAACGACATATCAGGAGGGATAGCAGATAAGGACATCGGTGGGATGAATCCGAAAAATATATCGGATTTTATAGTGCTTAATGAAAGCACATCTCTACTAGGATACCCATCATCGTTTGCTTGGGAAGCAAATTTAAAAACATCTCTTCCATACAATACCTTTAATTTTTCGTATAGGTCTATTGGACCGGCATATAACTCACTGGGAAGCCCTTCTCTGCAAAATGACAGGGCAGGTTTCAAACTACATGACGTTGTGAGTGGAGGTGGAAAGAAGGGCAGGGTCTCTGCTCAATTTGCATACGAGAGGTTCAATGATAATTTATCAGATAATAAAGAATACACTACTACTTTTTCAAAATTCTCTACAAATATAGGACTCTATGTCTCTCAGTTTCCAACGCTCAACATTATGTTTCGACTCGGCAATAAGAAGAATGAAATCTCAGACGATAATACAAAGACCTATTCTATTGGAGGTGGAAGGGATTTTGACCTGGGTATGATGAAACTGAAGCCTACACTCAACTTTCTTCAACTTATGAGGGAAGACACGTTCGATGAGACGAAGGAAATGAATACAAATGTCTTCTCTTTGTATATAAGAAGCGAGTTTAACTTTCCACTCACCTGCAAATTTGGATTTACCACAACGACCAACGAATATGAAGGCATGGGCGCAAAGAGTAGATACAATATATTCAACACAGGGGGAGATTACAGACTCTTTGAGGATAAGCTGCGCATTTTTTTTGAAAGCGGATTCAGCAGTGGGTCTCAAGACGACCTTGAAATCACTGAAGATTACAATGAGGAGAGTGATTCAGAAAAGCAGTTTTACAATCTTGGATTGGGGTATGAGAGTGACAACTCTTCAGTTCTTTTTAGTTTTGGGTTTGCGGACTTTAATGATACCGAATACGATTACGAATATGATGATAGAAACTACAACGAGAAAGTATTAAAATTGGAATATACCAGGAGATTTTAAACCTATACTTTGGGGTCAGCCTTTCAGATTTTTGTGAATACCTGCCCCCAAAACTCGGACAGCCTCTTAAACCTTGCCCTATAATCGCCCCTACGGATCTGAGACAGTAGGGATATGGAATCCATAGGGACAATTTTATTCTTTTTCTCCGTGTTTTCTGCGGTTGCCTTTTGACTTGACATAGCAGGAATTTTTAATATTACTTTAATAGTGAGAAAATTCCATATAATTACTTACGGATGTCAAATGAATGTTTACGATTCCCAACTAATAGCAAAATTTCTAATCAAAAATGGATTCTCCTCTGTTAACACCCCTGAAGATGCCGATATTATTTTCATCAATACCTGCTCAGTAAGAGAACATGCCGAAACGAGGGCATTTGGGAGAATCGCATCTTTGAACAGATTGAAGATAGATAACCCGAATTTGAAGCTCTTCGTTGTAGGATGTATGGCAAAGAGAATGGAAGAGAAAATCTGGACGAAATTTCCTTTTGTTAATTTTATAGTCGGTCCTGATAACTATAGAAAAATTCCAGATCTCTTGAATGACTCCATTACAAGGGGTATATTCACAACAGAAAACAATTCCGAGAAATATACAGGGTGCATCGCATCAAATGATAGAAAAGTCTCTTCATTTATTGCAGTTACGAGAGGATGCAACAATTTCTGTTCCTACTGCATCGTTCCATATCTCAGAGGCAGAGAGCGCTCGAGAAACCATAAAGATATAATGAGAGAAATAACTCTCAAAGCATTTGAAGGGGTAAAAGAGATAATCCTTCTTGGACAGAATGTCAACTCATACAATTATGGTGTTGTAAATTTTGCAGGACTTTTAAAAATGGTGCAGACAGTTCCGCAGATAGAACGGGCGAGATTTATAACCTCCCACCCGAAGGATGTGACCGATGAACTGCTCGATATTATATCTTCTTCTGATAAAATCTGCAATCATCTGCATCTTCCACTCCAGTCAGGTTCAAATCGAATACTCTCTCTAATGAATAGACAATATACGAGGGAATATTATATAAAACTTGTGGAGAAAATAAGGGGGAAACTCCAAAGTGTAGCCATAACCACAGATATTCTGGTAGGTTTCCCTACGGAGAAAGAAGAAGATTTTAAAGCCACCCTCGATATCATCAGAAGAATAAGATTTGATTTTGCATATATGTTCCGATATTCTAAAAGAGAAGGGACCCGTGCGGCAGAACTCGGTGATATTCCAGAAAAGATAAAGGGAGAAAGATTGAAAGAGGTGATAGCACTTCAGAATAAGATTACAAAAGATAAAAATTCTGAACTCGTTGGAAAGAGTGTACAAGTTTTAGTTGAGGCAAAAAGCAGAAGGGCAGACGAATTTTATGGAAAGACGAAAGAAAATAAAGCAGTGGTTCTAAGTGGCAATGTTCAAATAGGAGATATAGTAAATGTAAAAGTTTCTGAAATCAGAGGATGGACACCATACGGGAAAGTGGTGTATGAATAAAAACATTTGCCTCTTATTTGTAATTCTGCTTTCATGTGCACATCCCTCGATTGTCGTTGACAGGTCCCATTCAAAGAAACCAGATTGGCTCAAAAATCTTCCAGAAGAGACATCCGAATATATCTTTGAAGTAGGTGTCAGAACTTTTGCTCCCACGCTCGAAGGAGGAGAAACCGATGCGAGAATAAATGGCTTCAGGAAACTGCTCGAGACATATTTTGGAATGAAAGGAAAACATATCTATCAAAGAGTCAAAAAGACTATGGAAACTCAATATACGGATACGCTCAGAGTGGAGAGTTCTGGAGAAATATGGGGGATTCGACAGATAGATTCTTATTGGGAAAAAGAAAAATCTGAAGGGGAAGTAGTGAGATATACCTACAATGTATGGGTGCTCTTGAGGGGGAGAAAGAAAGAACTCGAAGATGCGGTGATGAAAGCGAAAGAAAGAATAGAAAAAAAAATAGCTCTTGCAAGGAGTCTCTACTATGAATCGGAAATTTTGATAAGAGATTACAATATTGGTAGCGCTTTAAGTAGACTTTCCTCTGTGTGCGGGTTGCTTCAGGATATAAAAGATGAACCGGCTGCCGTTGAAGTGGACCAAAAAAGCAGATTGAGAATAAAACGACTTCTTTCTCTTTTGAATATAATGAAATTGACCGATGAGCATGAACTGAAAGGCATAGTTGGCAAAGAAGTAGAAATCCCTTTAGAAGTGCAGGTTTTATACAAAGGTAAAAAAATACCGGGCATACCTCTGGAGTTTATATTTATCAAGTCTTCGGGAATTATTAACACACCTGTCTATTCTGATAAAGATGGTATTGCTCTGACAAAAGTTCTAAGAGTAGATTTGGAAACCGATGCCAATATCATCGAAGTAAGTATCTCGTTAAAAGAACTTTCCCTCACAGAAACTTTCAAAGCACCCAGAGTCTATTTTTCTTTTCCATCTTACAAAGAGAAAAAGGGGGTTCTGGTCTGTATAAAAGAACCAGAATCTATTATTGAACCAGCGATTGTTGCAAAAATCGAAGGTGATATTTCTGTAAGGCCAAAAGATTTGACAGACGATGAGGTAGAATCTATATTGAAAGAAAATATGGAAGAAATGGAGGAAATCGCTAAAAGGATTGATGTTTCTATATTCATTATAGGGAAGACGACCACCTTTTTCTCTTCTGAATTAGAAAATATGCTCTGCTACCGTGCAATGGTTGACATCAAGGCGATAGACATTGAAAAAAAAGAAGTAATATATTCTAAAACTATCGAAGGCAAAGGGTTTGGTTTAAGTGAAAATCAGGCAATTGTGAACGCATTAAAAGATATCGGGAAAAAGATATCGAAAGAGTTTACACTATATATCCATTAAATTTAAGGATACCTTTCACTATGAATTAGGAATAATGCCATTTTTTTCTTGACAATTTTTTTGATATCTTTGAAAATAGATAATGTAACATTAGGGAAGTAGTGAAAGGAAAAAATGTAGTTGTTCTTTCTTATGCACAGCATCTTTTGGATAATCCTAAACAAAGGAGGTGATACTAAGTCACATATACCACCACATTGTAAGTACATACGACACCATGTCGTATATAAAACGTCATCTGCTATTAAGAGCAGAGAAAGGAGGGAATCGTGGAAAATTTATCGAAAGGTTTTTACTTGGGTTCAATTGCAGGTGCTGGAATTTTGGGCACAATACTTATTGGAGCGGAAGTTCCGTTCGGGGCAATCTTGGTGCTCTATGCTGCAGTGGTATCCTTAGTGATGTGGTATAAAGCATGGAAGGCTATTCAGGATGGTCATGCTCGAACTACACCTGGCAAGGCTGTCGGCTTTCTATTTATACCTTTTTACAATCTCTATTGGATTTTTCAAGCAATTTGGGGATTTGCTAAGGATTATAACTCATATATAACCCGACATGAGATTTCCACTCCTAAACTCACTGAGGGACTATTCTTGACTTATTGCATCTTAACCTTAGTGACAGGGGTCTTAAGCCGAGTAGCAGTTGCAGGATTAGTATTTTCAATTATTAACCTTGTCATTTTGATAATAATTGTGATTAAAGTCTGCGATGCGGTAAATAGCTTACCACAACCTACTGAAACTTAATATTCTGTTAAAAGTTGTGTCTTCTGAGCGGAATTAGACTCTATTTCTGAAAGGAGGTGAGGCTTACAAGATATAAACAGAAGGTAAGACGGCTTTTCCTGGCTGAAAAGTCGTTAAGTTACATTTAACAAAAGGAGGAAGATATGAAAACAAATAGATTAGTTAAATCTATACTGCTAGTTACTGTTACTGTGTTCGTGCTCACAGCAATTGGTTGTAAGGCACCCAAAGAAGTGGAAATTCCGATCACTACTTCTTCTGATGAGGCTCTAACGCTATACAAGCAGGGACGTGATCTTTCTGAAAGACTGCGATCTTATGAATCCATCCAATACTACGAGAAAGCCATCACCAAAGACCCGAACTTCGCCAGGGCTTATTTAGACTTGGCTTCTGCCCATAGCAGTGCAGGGAACTCGAAGGGGTTTTGGGAGAATTTCAATAAAGCTGTGGCTTTAGTAGATAAAGTTTCTGAAGGCGAACGTTTACGTATCCTTGGCGCTCAGGCAGGAGTTAATGACAATCCGACAAAACAGAAAGAGCTGTACCAGAAGCTGGTTGAACTATATCCAAAAGATAAACGAGCACACTATAACTTGGGGTTATATTACTTCATTCAACGTGAATACCCCGCAGCAATTGAAGAGATTAAAAAAGCAATTGAGATTGATCCGGACTTTGCACCGTCTTATAATGAGTTGGGCTATGCCTATTCTAATTTAGGCAACTATCCCGAAGCTGAAAAAGCTTTGAAAAAGTATACAAAACTCATTCCTGGTGAACCAAACCCGTATGACTCATGGGCTGAGATATTGATGAAGCAGGGCAAATTCGACGAGTCTATTGAGACGTATCAAAAGGCATTGTCGCTCAAGTCCGACTTCTTTTCGGCATATGTGGGTGTCGGTATGAACCTTATATTCAAAGGGAAACCAGATGAAGGTAGAAAAGAGTTTCAGAAATTCTATGACATTGCTCCCACAGATGGTCAACGTCGGCAGGCGCTCTTCTGGATGATGGTCTCCTATATCGATGAAGGCAAATTCGATAAGGCATTAGAAGAACTACAAAAGGGGTATGCTATTGCTGAAAAGAGCAATGACGTTGTAGCAATGCGTTGGGACCTCTGGAGGATGGGTGACATTCTTTTTGAGACTGGAAAGTTGGATGAAGCTAAGGCTAAATACCTCAAGTCTGTGGAAATCATCGAGAAATCAGATCGTCCAAAAGAGATAAAAGACGATGCAAAACAAGTTCTTCTCTTTGACGAGGCTCGAATTGCTTTGGAAAAGGAAGATTTAGCTACCGCAAAGTCCAAAGCGGAGGAATTTCGAGAACTGGTAGAATCTGGTCATGACCCATTGGAAATACAGTTTTATCACGAGCTGGCAGGAATGATCGCACTCCGCGAAAAACGCTTCGATGACGCACTAAAAGAACTCCAGCAGGCTAACCAGCGGAATCCACGTAACCTCTACAGAATGGCGCAGGCTTATGAAGGAAAAGGCGACAAAGAAAACGCCAAAGAAATGTGGACAAAGGCTGCAAACTTCAATGAAAGAAACTATTCCTACGCATTCATCCGGAATAAAGCCAAGAAAAAACTGGCTGAGATGTAGCTTCGAGGATATCTGGGGCGGGCGTGAACTCCCGCCCCAGAAAAATTGCTTAAACTTCCCGCAAACACACAAACCGTTATGCAATGGGATTGAGGAAAGCCACTGTAACCTTTTGGCATTCAAGGGGTTAGAGCAAAACCTCCCTTCTTGACAAAATGATATTTTTATTGGTATAATATTAAAGGATGTATCAAAGGCATATTAGATGAATTAACAAAGGTCTTCAAATTGAAAGAATGGGATTGGTCTGGAGGAAAATTTAGCCCATATTACTCCATATCAAAAAGTTGGAGGGGCACTACTGACTCGAATGAAATTTGTGTATTTTTTCCACCTATGGGGGCATACAGAAATGGATTTAAATACTTCACACCTTCTTTGAGAATGTACTGGTGGAAGAGGAGGGATTACGAGTATAAAGTATATGGGATCATTTCTCCTGAAAAGGGTTGAAGAAGAAAATGGAAGTGAACCATGTTCGCTTTAATCGCTGATTACATCTTCATTTCTTTATAAAAATTGGGGTCAAAGCTACACTTTTCACTATGAACTAGCAGAAAAATTTGGAATATTTAGAGAATTTTTTTGTATTATACAGTAGAGAACAAGGAGGTAGATGATGAAAAGGTTGGTAACTTTGCTATTTTTAACCGTCTCTATCTTTGTCTTTCAGACAGAGGTAATTCAATCTGCCCCGCCTGGAGAGGAAGGAGATGAACCCCTCTCTCCTTACTTCTTTGTTCAGGGCGACCCCAAAGTAGACCGTTTTCCCCTGCTTGAAACGAAAGCGAAGGTAAATATTGCCGGGATTACCGCCGAGATAGAACTTGTCCAGGTGTATAAGAATGACGGCAAAAGTACCATAGAGGCCGTCTATGTATTTCCCCTGGGGACAAAATCTGCCATACATGCTATGAAGATGAAAATCGGCAACAGGGTAATCGAGGCAGATATCGAAGAGACGATAAGAGCACAGAAGATATATCAAAAGGCAAAAGATGAAGGCAGAGTGGCTTCTCTGCTGGAACAGAAAAGGCCCAATGTATTCCAGATGATGGTTGCCAACATAATGCCCGGTGACGTCGTGGAGGTGACGGTAAGTTATACGGAGATGCTTGTTCCTGAAAAAGGGATATACGAATTTGTCTTCCCCACCGTGGTTGGTCCCCGGTTTACTGGTGAGAAGGATTTAGAAACACTGAAAGGTAAAGACAGCTGGACAGCCAGTCCATATCTTCATGAAGGAGAAGAGCCACCCTATAAATTTCACATAGAAGTAAATCTAAAGACAGGAATTCCTCTTGCCAAAGTATGGGCACCTTCTCATGAGGTAAAAATAAAGAAAGAAAGTTCAGATGGAGCAAAAATTCTGCTCTCACCCAAGGAGAAGAAGGGAGGGAATAGAGACTTTATTCTAAGGTACACCTTACAGGGCAAAGCCATACATACCGGACTCCTTCTCTATCCTGGTGAAGAAGAGAAATTTTTCCTCTTAATGCTTGAACCACCGGAGAGGGTAAATATGAAGATGGTTCCACCCCGTGAGTATGTGTTCATTGTTGATGTCTCCGGTTCTATGAATGGTTTTCCATTAGAAGTTTCCAAAGCTTTGATAAAGAAAATAATAGCAAGTTTAAGAAAGAAAGATTACTTCAATGTGCTGTTTTTTGCCGGGGGTTCCCAGGTGCTTTCTCCTCATCCTCTTCCCGCCACAGAGGAGAACAAAAAGAAAGCCATAGATATGGTTATGTCCCAAAGAGGCGGCGGAGGAACCAGAATACTCGATGCTTTAAAAAGGGCCTTATCGTTGGAGAAAAAGAAAGGCCTATCCCGCGTAATTGTTACTGCGACTGATGGATATGTGGCGGTGGAGAAAGAAGTATTTGACCTCATGAGGGAAAACCTCGGCCAGGCGAACTTTTTTGCCTTTGGTATAGGAACATCGGTAAACCGTTTTCTTATTGAAGGAATGGCCAGGGTAGGTAGGGGAGAACCCTTTGTGGTCTGCAATAAGGAAGAGGCAGATGAGACGGCAGAAAAGTTTATCCGTTACATAGAGCATCCTCTTTTGACCGACATAGAGGTAAAGTTTGAGGGATTTGATGCGTACGAGGTGGAGCCGCTTTCTTTACCAGACCTCTTTGCCCAACGTCCTCTCATTCTTTTCGGTAAATACAAAAATGCATCCGGTAAGATCAGAGTAAACGGGAAGACCACACGAGGCGATTATAAGAAAAAGATCGCAGTGACCACATCGATGGAAGATAAAAATAATTCAGCTCTCAGATATCTCTGGGCGAGGGAGAAGATAACCCGACTCGCTGATTACGGAAGGGTAGGAGTACAGGTTAAAGAAGAAGTGACAAATCTGGGATTAAAATACCATCTCATGACCGATTACACTTCTTTTGTTGCGGTAGATAAAGTAGTTAGAAAAACTGGCGAAGTAGTGACCGTTAAACAGCCCCTACCGCTTCCCCAAGGGGTAAGCGATTATGCAGTTGGAAGTGGTGCAGTTGGTGCAAGAGCCAAACGTCTGATGGCCCCAAGTCTTTATTCTAAAGCAGCAAAAGAAGAAGCACTTTACATCGGTAAGGACAAAAAGATTTCTAAACAGATTTATGTAACCGGCGGGAAATTGCCTTCTGGAATAAGTCTGGATGCTGTAGAGAAAACTATACTCAGCCAGGTTGGGAAAGAGATGGAAGAAACTTTCAAAGAATGGGAACTGAAGAGCCTGAGCATCGTGCTGGAGGTAGAAAAAGGAAGAGTTAAGGCGATAGAAATAAAAAATTACAAAGGTAAAGATTGCAAGAAAGAAATTCTGGAAAAGATATTCAAGAAACTCCACTTTCCTGCTTCCCTCAAAGGTACCGTGGAGCTGAACATAGAGTATATTTAGACCACTTTATGTAATGGGATTGGCGTCGATACTGTAACTATGGGTTCGAGTCTCCCCTATAAAAAATTCGTTGACATTCTATATAAGGTTTGATATTATTTGAAAATAATCTATGTTTACAGGATTGATAGAAGAACTCGGGAATGTGAAGAGTATTCACAGAAAAAGGGATGGAGTCGTTCTTACTATCCATTCATCAGAAATAAGTAGAGATTTAAAAGTAGGTGATAGTGTCTCCATAAACGGGGTATGCCTGACAGTCATAGAAAATAAAAAAAACCTGTTCAAAGTTGATGTAACTAAAGAGACACTCGAACGCACGACCTTATCAAATTTCAAAATCAACGAGAAAGTGAATCTTGAACGGGCTGTGAAGGCTGAGACGAGACTTGGTGGACATATCTTAACAGGACACATAGATTGTACAGCGAAAATCAGAAACAGAAAAAAGAACGGGCTATCGACCGACTTCTTTATAGAGTTGGATAGGAAGTACAGAAATTATCTCGTAGAAAAAGGTTCCATAAGTGTAGATGGAGTTAGTTTAACAGTGACTTCCGTAAGAGAGGATGGATTTTCCGTGACTATAATCCCGCATACAGCACATAATACGACTTTCGGATTCAAAAGAATCGGCGATGAGGTCAATATTGAACTTGACATTATTGGTAAATATATTATAAAATACCTGAGCAGATATGAAACGGAGAAGATATAGATTCAACACTATTGAGGATGCACTCAAAGAAATAGGCAAGGGAAATATGGTGGTCTGCGTAGATGATGAAGACAGGGAGAACGAAGGTGACCTCATTATGGCGGCAAGCAAGACAACACCCGAAGCGATGAACTTTATGTTAAAAGAAGCGAGAGGACTCCTCTGTCTCGCCCTCTTACCAGATAGACTCGAAGAGCTCAAGATTCCTGTAATGGTTTCAGAGAATACCTCGAAGATGGGGACACCCTTTACCGTATCTATAGATGCGGTAAAGGGAACGACTACAGGGGAGTCGGCTTATGACCGTGCAAAGACTATTTTAGTTGCAGTGGAGCCCAATACCCACCCAGAAGATATAGCAAAACCAGGACATGTATTTCCGCTTCGTGCAGTAAAAGCAGGGGTTTTAAGAAGGACAGGACATACGGAGGCATCGGTTGACCTCGCCAGACTCTCAGGTCTCTATCCCGCAGGAGTGCTCTGTCCCATAATGGACTCGGATGGCTCGATGGCCCGTCTCCATAGACTGATAAAGTTCGTAAAGAAACACAATCTAAAATTGATAACTATAAAAGACCTGATTGAATACAGAAGAAAAAGGGATAAACTTGTATCTATGATAGTTCAAACCACTCTACCGACTAAATACGGCGATTTCAAACTCTTCGTTTATGAAAGTGTTCTCGATAAATACCACCATCTTGCCATTGTAAAAGGTGAGGTGTCTGGAAAGAAAAATGTATTGGTTAGAGTCCACTCCCAATGTCTCACAGGAGATGTATTTGGTTCCCTGCGATGTGACTGCGGTGACCAGTTAGGTGAGACGCTAAGCCTAATTCAGAAAGAAGGGAGGGGGGTTTTTTTGTATATGAGACAGGAGGGGAGAGGTGTAGGACTTTTGAATAAACTGAGAGCCTACGAACTGCAGGATAGGGGACTCGATACAGTAGAAGCAAATGAAGCTCTGGGGCTTGAACCCGATCTGCGTGACTATGGAATCGGTGCTCAAATACTGGTGGATCTGGGCATTTCAACTATACGACTCCTCACCAATAACCCCAAGAAAGTTGTTGGACTGGAAGGCTATGGGTTGAAGATAGTTGAAAGGATTCCAATACTTATTCATCCGAGAAAGGAGAATGTGAAATACCTGAGGGCAAAACGCGATAAATTAGGGCATATAATACCAAAGTTATAGTAATGTTAACCATAGAGAACACAGAGAAGAAAAGAAACCACTCATACGGATTGAATCTCTTCCGCCCATACGGGCTGTTGCACAGCATCCTGCAAAATGGCAGGATCCGTATGGACTGTGTATTCTCTGATGTCTCTGTGACCTCTATGGTTTTATAAATATATTAAGGAGGTTACATGGCAAAGGTGTTTGAAGGGAAAGTGATCGGGAAAGGGAAAAGATTTGGCATAGTCGTATCAAGATTTAATGATGCCGTTTCTAAAAGACTCTTAGATGGAGCAATCGACTGTCTTGTGAGGCATAACTGTGATGAGAATAAAATAGAAGTATACTGGACTCCAGGTGCTTTTGAGATTCCACCCTGCGCGAAAAAATTGGTGCAGACGAAGAGATTCGATGCTATCATCTGTCTTGGTACAGTGATAAGAGGCGATACACCCCACTTCGATTTCGTTGCTGGTGAAGTCGCTAAAGGGATTGCAAGGATTGGACTGGAAGAAAAAATCCCGACCATCTTTGGAGTGGTGACTGCCGATAATCTCGAACAGGCGTTGGACAGAGCAGGTGGGAAATTGGGCAACAGAGGCGAATCTGCGGCACTTTCAGCAATTGAACTTGCAGACCTTTATAAGAAAATAATATAACCTATCCTTACTGTGGGTGGTAGAAGAAAGGCACGGGTGCTGGCACTTACAGCACTATATGATATTGAAATGACTCAAAATAACTGTGAGTTCATTTTGGAGGATATATTTTCACAGAAAGAATACGGTGATGAGGTCTTTACTTATACCAATAGATTAGTCCACAAAACAGTCGAAAGAATGGATGAAATAGATAAAGTAGTCTCTAATACGGTGGAAAATTGGGAAATGTCACGGATTGCTATAATTGACAAAAATATACTCAGACTTGCAGTATGTGAACTTCTCTATTTTGATGATATTCCTGTTAAAGTGACTTTAGATGAGGCAATTGAAATTGCTAAAGAATATTCTACGGAAGATTCAGGAAGATTTGTAAATGGGGTTCTGGATAAAATAGCAAATAATATAGATGAGATACGCAATAATATCAGACATTCATAGCAATCAAGAAGCGTTCGAAAGGATTCTCTCAGCTCTCGAGATAGAAAATATTGAGAAATTCATCTGTCTTGGAGACCTTGTTGGTTACGGTGCAAACCCCAATGAGTGTGTCGAACGGGTGAAAGAACTCACTGATTTAGTCATCGCCGGAAATCACGATTACGCATCCTGTGGCTTGACAGATACTAAATATTTCAATCCTGTTGCCAAACAGGCAATATTCTGGACAGAAAGTGTATTGAAAGAAGAATACAGAGAATATGTAAAAAACTTGGGACTGACGCTTAAAATAAAAGATACCTTCTTTGTACACTCCTCCCCATCTGAACCTGCCGAGTGGCAATATATCTTCTCGTTAGATGATGCTATTTTCGAGTTTCGATATTTTGAAGAGAAGATTTGTTTCATTGGACATTCACATATAGCATTCGCCATAAAAGAAAAACAAGGAAGATACAGTGCAATAGAGGGGGAAGAATTCACCATAGACACCAATGCCAAGTATATCGTAAATGTTGGAAGTGTAGGTCAGCCAAGAGATTTAGACCCGAGAGCATCTTGCGTGGTGTTCGATAATGAAAGAAAGAGTGTAAAATTCATCCGTAGTGAATATGATATTGAAAAAGCACAGAAAAAAATATTGGATGCTGGACTTCCTCATTTTCTTGCAGAGAGACTTAAATATGGCAGATAGAGATGAAGAAAGAACTCATTAGAGAAGAACTGGAGAAAGTGGCAGAGAGGTTTGCTTTTAGAGTAATCTATGATAATTTTGAAGGGAAAGGCGGCAGATGTCGGCTTCGCGGAGAAAACCTGCTAATTATAAATAAATCGTTGCCTGTAAATGAAAAAATAAAATTGCTATCAGCAGAGTTAAAAAAATTACCGGTAGATGACATTTTTATACCGCCTAAGATTAGAGAAATAATTCAAGAGTCTTGAAAGGAGGTTCAAAAATGGCTAAAAAACCAAAAATTTACAAAAATTATATAAATGGACGATGGGTAAATTCAAAATCAGATGAGACTTTTAAAAATAGAAACCCTGCAAACTGGGACGAAATTATCGGCATCTTCCCAAAATCTAAAAAAGAAGATGTTGAAGATGCAGTCTCGGCTGCCAAAGAGGCATTTCCAAAATGGAGAAAGGTGCCCGCACCAAAAAGAGGAGAAATTCTGCGCAAGGTTGCTGAACTTCTTGTTGAAAGAAAGGAAGAAATCGCAAAATTGATGACTAAAGAGATGGGGAAAATAATCAAAGAAACAAGAGGCGATGTGCAGGAAGGTATCGATACCGCCTTCTATGCCTTTGGTGAAGGGAGAAGATTATTCGGAGAGACAACACCATCTGAACTCCCCAATAAGGTCTGCATAACTACAAGACAACCAATAGGGGTCTGTGGTATTATCTCACCGTGGAACTTTCCGATTGCTATACCAACATGGAAAATATTCCCTGCCCTCTTATGCGGCAATACGGTCGTGTTCAAACCAGCGACCGCAACACCTGCTTGCGGAGGGAAACTCGTTGAAATATTGGAGGATGCAGGAATACCAAAGGGTGTTGTGAATATCGTCTACGGCAGTGGAAGGGAAGTCGGCGAAGCAATCCTATCACATAAGGATGTGCGCCTCGTCTCTTTCACAGGTTCATCGCTCGTGGGTCGAAGAATCGCTGAAATATGTGGCAAAGGATTAAAAAGATGTTCACTGGAGTTAGGTGGTAAAAATGGACAGATAGTTTTAGATGATGCAAATTTATACCTCGCAGTAGACGGGGCACTATGGGGTGCTTTTGGAACGACAGGACAGAGATGCACTGCAATGAGTAGGTTGATAGTTCAGAAAGGGATATATTCAAAATTCATAGATAAATTCGTAGAAAGAGCAAAATCGCTCAAAATTGGTAACGGACTCAATGAATCAGTGGAGATGGGACCACTCATAAATGAGAGTCAAAGAGAAACCGTCCACAAGTATGTAGAGATAGGAAAAAAGGAAGGCGCGAGACTTTTATATGGTGGAAAATTTTATGAAAAAGGTAGTTGTAAAAAGGGATGGTTCTATGAACCTACCGTATTCGTGGATGTAGGACCCAATTTTCGAATAGCACAGGAAGAAATCTTTGGCCCAGTAGTCTCCGTGATTGAAGTTAAAGATATTGATGAGGCAATCGAAGTAATAAATAACTCCTTTTACGGACTCTCCTCTTCTATCTATACACAAAATGTGAACCTTGCTTTCAAAGCTGCTGAACAGATAGAAGCTGGCATAACCTATGTGAACGGTCCCACCATAGGTGCCGAATGCCATCTTCCATTCGGTGGGGTGAAGGATACAGGCAATGGACACAGAGAAGGTGGGTGGACAGTATATGATATATTTACAGAATGGAAAACTGTCTATGTGGACTATTCGGCAAAACTGCAAAAAGCACAGATAGATACATGAGATTGAGATAACAATTTGAAATTATCAATTAGCAATTTAAAGTTATCAATTTATTCTGTAAATAACTGGACTGAGAAATTCCCGCACATAAATTTATGTGCGGGAGCAATTGATAATTGCTTATTTTGATTTGAATCTGTGTAAATGTTTCACGTGAAACATTTATGAATTAAGACGAGTTTTCTTTCTTTATTGGTAAAGGGTAGTTTCACCTTTTCCACGCATTTTATACACCCCCCTAATTTTTTCAGTATTCTTTCTGCTTCTTTTAATTCAGATGTTATGTCTCCTCCTTTGAAATTGATGAACAGTCCACCTTCTTTGAGAAGCGGAAGGCAGATTTTCAATGATTTTTTTAATCTCATGAGTTTTCTTGTTACAACAATATCGTATTGAGTTTTGATATTCTCTGCCCGTTCACAAATTATGTTTATATTTACAAGTGATAGTTTTTCTACAACAGATTTTAGGAAGTATATTTTCTTCCTCTTCGATTCGATGAGGGTGATTTTCAAGTCAGGTCTCAATATCTTTATGGGAATGCCTGGCAGGCCTGCTCCACTACCCACATCGGCTATAACCAGCGCTTTTTGCGGAAAATATCTCAGACAACAGGCGGAATCGAGGAAATGGTGAGTAACGATTCTATTCTCGTCTTTTTTTGATATGAGATTAACCTTTCGGTTCCATGCTATTATCTCTTTTTGATATAGCACAAATTTCTCCTGTTGTTTTCGGTTGAATTTAATCCCAAATTTTTTCAATCCTCGTTCCAATTTTTCCATAAAAATAACATTCACTTCTTCATTACCAATTATTGATAGATTCCTTTAGTATGGTAGAGATAACACTTTAGCAGTTAAGTTCAGTCTCTTCCCTCGTATTTTATACGGAGGTCTTTTTTTATCTTTATATGCTCTAAACTCGGATCGGATTCCAATCCTATGCCTGTCATAACGGATTTTTCCTGTATAACTTTTACCAGATCTTTGGTATAAATCTTCCTTTCTGTATTTAGCCAGTCCAATGTTTCGGTTTCAAGTCTGTCTCCATCTTTTGATACGACCACGACATTTCCAAGTGCACGCATATTATTGGTCTGGCTAAAGACTATTCCCGAATCTGAGGTGAGTGTTGAAGAGATCAGTCCATTCTCATCAAAAAAGTTTAAATTTACATCATATATCCAAATTGTATGTTTTTCTTCATAAGAAAGAGCCTTCTCTGCTCGTAAAAGCCAGATTTTTTTGTCTCCATGTGTTTCTTTCAGCGCAAAGTCTTCAACCGTTTGAGTTGGTATAACTTCATTCGTGGTAGGTTCACTCTCTTTCACATCTTCCTTACAAGCGAATAGGGAGAGCATCAAGACAAAGACAATTGTTCTACTCATCTTTTCGTTTATCAGGTTTTCTCTTCCATCTTCTATGCATCCATACCCATTCTTCCGGATATGTTCTTATAAACTTTTCTACCGCATTAGAACACAGTGCAGTGTTATTCATTATATCCATTTCTTTATTCCCTGTCAATACAAATTTAAGTGGATGGTCTACATCGATTATGTGGGAGTCTCTTTCTCTGTGAATTGCCATAGGGATAACAGAGGATTTAGTTTTCATTGCCAATTTAACTATACCTGTTGGAGTAAATGCACGTTTGCCTAAAAATTGTATGAAAACACCTTTACTCCCGGTATCCTGGTCTATTAAAACACCAAGAGATTCTCCCCTTTTTAAAACCTTAAAAGACTCCTTTAATGATACCTTCCGGTCAATAATGTTCATCCCTTTGCTCTGTCGAATATTATCTATCAAATTTCCAAGTTTAGGTTCATATACAGTCCTTGTAACAACATTTATTGGATAACCTTTCTCTGATAAATAAGCAGGGATGAGTTCCCATGCCCCTAAATGTCCTGAAATGAATATTACTCCATTCCCTATTTTCAATGCATTCTGAAAAATTTCTTCTCTCCTCATAATTATTTTCTTATTCAAACACATTTTTTTAAGTCTCAAAAAATCAACCGCATTTCTGCTGAGATTTAAAAAGTTTTTAAAAGCGAACTTTTTATGACTCGGGGATATTCCATAAACATAGTTTAGATTGGCAATCATTGTCGATCTTACTTTTTTAAGTATGAAAAAAAGGAAAAGAGCAAGGGATGAGAGGAGAAAAGAGGCAGCTGAGTGGGGGAGCAGATTCAATAGAATGTATAAACTATACACAAGGTAGAAAATGAAGTTTCTCTTGATTCGTTTTTTGAACAAAGTCTCATCATCCATAAAGTGGGTTTAAAAATATTTTGATATCTCTATATTGAAATCATTCGGATTGAGGATTTTAGCAACCCTTTTTTTGAATCCGTTCTCATCAATAAAGTCTACGGCATCAATCCTGTTCCCATCTCTGTCGGTGATTAGTTTTACTTTTGCCCGATAACCAAATTCGGGGTCCTGAGTGCCTTCAATAACTATGCCCACCTCGTTGGTATCGAGCAGAAGCATCGTGCCTCTTGGATATATACCCATCGTATTCACGAATGCCTTCATAAAAAGAGGGTCGTAATAGTCCCCCCGCTTTTCCCACATAAAATGGATTGCAGAATCAAAAGAAAAAGGATTTTTATGGTATACCCTCTCTGTAGTCATGGCGTCGAAGGTATCGGTGATAGTGACTATTCTTGAGAGTACCCCGAGTTCATTAAGGTGCAGAGATGGGTATCCGGAGCCATCGTATTTAATGTGATGTTCAAGGATACATTGAAGCACTCTAACAGGAACCTCGCTCAACCCCTTCATTTGAAGCATCATCTCCACGCCCCTCTGGGGGTGCTTCTTCACTTTTGCAAACTCTTCTTTGGTGAGTGGTCCTGGCTTGCATAGGATTTTCGTTGGGATTGCAACTTTTCCAACATCATGAAATATAGATGCTATTCCAATCTCATCTAATAATTGCCGGTTGAGCCGAAGCCTTGTTGCAAGGGCAAGCGATAAGATGCAAACATTCATAGAATGGTTCAAAGTATACTCTTCGTGATTTTTAATGACGGTCAGACCTAACATATATGATTCATCCTTTGAAAGTAAATCTACAATAGAACGGACAAACCTTCTGGTATGTTTAACATTAACCGACTGGGGTGATACGGCTGCTTTTTCAAAGGTTCCTTTTAGATAGGAAATACCCTCGAAGAAGGTCTTCTTGGCAACTATTCGCACTTCTTCTGGAGATAGTTCCCGAGTGTCAAACTCTTTTATCTCTTCAATGTCTACATTCGAGATTTCTGCTTCTTTAAAGAATTTTGTGAAAGATTGAAAAGGCTCTTTGGGGTTTACAGATGTTTTTGCGAATAGGGAAACAAATTTTTTAACTTCTTCGAGACTGATTTGTGGTCTAAAACATAGAGACCCTATCCCTCTGTTCTTGAATTCAGAAACTACGAATCTGAAATTAGGAAAACTACCAAAATCGACTTTCAACCTTGTTTCATTGAGAAAAAGATTATTCTCTTTTAAACTTAATGTCACTTCATTTCCTGTTTCAAAGATTTTGTCCAGAATTTCCATCAAGGCATTTGACTGGGTGAGAAATGCTGTATTGTTCATATCATAAATCTGGGCAGTTTTAACCGATGCAACAAATTTTAAGACGAGTGATCTTCCCAATTCTATCTCTCTTTTGAGCCTTAAATCAGATATACCCTCACCCATTATTCTATCTCACCTGTTTTCTGCAAAAGGGTTTTGCATACCTTGCTTATTTTTTTCCTTCTAATCATGGAACCTTTTTTCAATACTTCCATCGCGGTCTTACTTCCAATCTCACCCAATGCATGTGCTGATGCAATTCGGATTGCATCATTCTTACTACCCGAAAACAATCCCCCAATGTTTAAAATCTTTCGAAGAGTTGACACTGCGGCGTTCGATTTTGATTTCCCTAAAAAATTTATCAATACAAGTTGTTCTGCTGTTTCTTTGTTTAAAAAATCTTTATTCTCGACTATATTGCATACCTTTTGTATTACCGATTTATCATCGCTATATTGCAAATTTTCTGCAGCAGAGAGACGAACTCGCTCACTCTTATCATCTAAAAATTTTACAAATAACCGATTAGCCTCCGTTCCTTTCAGTGTCTTTAATGACGATATAACCCGAAGTCGTACTTTCTCTTCATTATGTTTAATGAATCTTTCGAGGTATTTGATGCTTTTTGTTTTGTCTATTTTTATGACGAGTGGAATGAGCTCCATCACTAAATCAGCCCGTTTATCAGAGAGAAATTTTCTAATGGTCGCAGGATTCTCTTCACCTAATATTTCAATAAGATTGAGAAGATAGTTTTTCGTCTTAACGCCTGAGGCTTTAAAAAGGAGGTCGCATATTAAAGGCATTGTTTTTTTTTCGACAAGTCCAAGGTATTGCAAAGCAGATTTCATCTCATCTTCATCCTGCACTTCATTAATTCTGGCAGCCAGTTTCTCTATAGTATCTGTTTCTTCTGCTACTCTTAAAAAGTTTGAAATTTTTTCTTTATTCTTTAGTGGCAAATCCTCTGTGCTATGGAAAAATATCTTCGCTTCCTTAAGAATCTGGAGAGCATAAGTAAACTTGCATCCATCAATAAATCTTTGCAATAATTCCGCAGAGAATTGGACAATTTGTGCAAACTCTTTGTGATTACTTTCCAGTTTGAGCAAGTTGAAAAGGATTTTCACAAGTGCGAGTCCAGGTTTAATTTCAAGTTGCGTAGAGATTAGGTTTTCTATATCATGCATCTCTTTATCTTCGAGTAGAAGAAGGTCCGTGTATGTATCGAACACTGGAATGTTGTCATTTACTTTTTGTGAAGCAAGTATCTTTTTAGCATTGATATTGGAGTCTACGACTTTCTCTTCCGGTTCCATCTCTATGGGCTCCATACCGAGAGACCGAGTTTCAACAATATCCTCAACAGCCGTATATTTAATATACTGAAAATCTCTTGGCCACAAAGAACCGACTAGGTCACTTTCTTCATCGGTGAGTTCGGCGTTTTTCTTCAAAATATTGAGGAAATCGAACACCTCGTCTGAATCTACATCTTTAAGAAATGAAATTTCTCTCACTCCGTCTTTATGTAATATAAAAGCGATACTTCCATTCCTATCCGTATTTCGATAGACGACGGTATCTTTATATAGTAACTCGAATTCGTTAATTCTCAATGCAATTTTTCCATAATTGTCAAGGAATTTTGCAAGGCTTTCGTATAAATTCGCATGAAACTTTTTAACGAAAGGATTATTGGGAAGGTAGATTCTCAGTGAAGTAAATGCCTTTGTCAGAAAAGTCATTACGGTTTTTACATCCGCAACTTCCTGCTGGTCTACTTTTTCAACACTATCTTCACCCACCATTTAGAGTATGTTAGTAATTAAAAAATGAGGTGTCAAGTAAAAACATTGTTAAAAATTCTCATCATATTGTCGTGGAAACATTGAGTGTGGTTATGTTCATTAGTCTTTTGTTCATGGATAGAAATTTAATGGGGGTCCCTTCGAAAATTGACTAAGTCTTTGATTTACTTAGACTTAAACGAAACAAAAATTTATTAACTTTTATGAAAGTGTCTGTTAAAATACATTATGCTTTCCTTGATAATCTTTCTCCTTTTTAAATCTCTAATACATCTTCCCGAAATGAAATCCCCAGTGTTTCCAGTTCTCTTAAAACAGGTTCATATATATCAGGTTTTGTAGGTATATGAACACCCTTTTCCTTTATCTCTCCTTCTATTATAAGTTTCACAGCCACAGCGGCAGGAAGGCTTACAGTTCTTGCAATTGCAGTATCTTCCCCTATTACGCCAAAATCAATTAGGGTGGAAATTATCTTTTCTCTTTTATTGATATAACGGACAATAAACTCGTCTTTGAGTATCACCATATCTCTTTCTCCATCTTTATATTGTAATTTTTCGAGTAATTTTTCCACAAACACATCAATATTTCCACCCTTTTCTATCTTTATTTTATCGTCGGAGAACAGACTGAGCCACTCAATCTTATCAAGAATTTCATTATCTTTATTAATGCCAAGATACTTTGCAGCTTCACCTCTAATATCATCTGCTTTCGCACCCGCAAGGGATTTCATGAATTCTTTATAACTCATCCCATTAAATTCCTTTTCTTCTGTATCCAGTAATCCCAATCGTGAGATGTTGTACCATAAATCGCACCATCCTGAATATCTCAATGTTCCTCTGAACATTGTATTAACATCTTTAATCCCATATTTTTCAATATAGGGGATTGAATCCCTGTTAGGATAAACTTCAAGTCTGCCAATATCCGGGATTTCTGTAGTAGAGTAATCCTTAAATAACTCCTTTCCAGGGATTTTTATTTCCTTTCCATCTATAAGGTATCGTGCACTATTCCTACCTGCAAATGCCACTCCCCTTGGACTCCATGAGAATTTATACCTGAACGGATTATTACTTGCTTCTGGAGAAGGTAAAGCCCCACAGACTGACCTGAAGGATTCAATCACTCCTTTCTTACTGTGAACATCATCAATTATTTTCATTGCAGACATATGGTCAATCCCCGGGTCAAGTCCAATCTCATTCAGGATTATTATATTTGCTTCTCCTGCCCTTCCATCCATTTCAGACATTTTTTCACTTACATAGGAAGTTGTAACCATATTCTTTCCCTCCTGAATGCAAATCTCAGCAACATCTGGATGGTGAGCATAGGGGAGAAGGCTTACCACTAAAGAAGAATCTTTCACCATTTTGGTAAGTCCTTCCTTATCATCCGCAGTCCATTGAACTGATTCACCATTTTTATGTCCTTTTGTAAGTGCCTCTGCTTTACTGACAGTCCTTGTTGCTACCCTCACAAAAAATCCCTTGCTTAAGAGATAATCTACCATAGGTTTAGATATAAGGCCTGCTCCTAAGATAAGAACTTTTTCCATTATACCTCCTTAGATATATTGTTTAAGATACTCATAATTTGAGGTGAGACTTCCTTTATAAACGATCACTGCTTTTTTCAGGCAATCAGGAAGTGTACATTCTTCAAATCTGTCTGGATACTCTGAATTTACTATATCAGTTAAAAAATTCATCAATATCTTGCTAAAATATATAGACGCATCTTTTGGAAGTTCACTTCCAAGTATATCTACTGCAAGCACAACAGGCCCCTTAGCTTTATAACCCATTATTATATTATCCACATCAGGATTATAAACATAAACGGGCTCTCCGGGGTTAGTTGACTTCAATGTGAATTCAATAGCACCTTCAATATCACAGCTTATATCTCCAACAACCTTCATTTTCATATTCTCAGAATAATTCTCTTTAATATACCTTTTTGTTATAAGCCTTGGATATCTTTTCTCCCAATATATAGAATTAACAAAAGCGCTAATGTAATCTATATGTTTCTCAAATACCCCTTTATAAGGTTCTGGATGTTGATAGAATTCTTGTAAATCAAGTGGACCACCATCCTTTCTTTCAACTGTATGTTCTTCTTTAAAGACTACCTTATAAATTATCTTATTATTATCCTTTAATTCAAATAAATCCTGGGGGGATATTTCTTTAACAGGAAACATAGAGAGAACTTCTTGTGCTCCCTTTGAGACATTTCCATATCCTGCTATGCCAATAACAACAGGGGATATCTCTTCTGGAAATCCTATATTTACAATCTCTTCACCTACAACCTTACTTTGAGATTCAAATTTAGATAAACTATGATATTCGTATGCCCTTTTTATATGCTTAAATGGAGTTTTATAACCTTCCCATTCCCATCTTCTTCCCAATGCCCACAATGTATCAATCATACCAGCAATCCCTGCAAACCTGCCAAATGCAATGAGTCTCCTCCCACTCTCATCTGCAACCTTTTCATAATCTATAAGTGTATCCTTTTTCTCCAGTATCTTTTTTAACATTGGCATATTATAGGGTTGGCCCTTAATAGTATGCGAGAAAAATATATAAGCCTTTCCTTCTGAAAAGAAATTTACAGGCATTTCCTTAATTCCAAATATAAAATTTGTATCAAGATTTTCTTGAACAATAGCCCCGACATCTCTAAATTCATCATCATTAAATACCCTTATCTCAGAAGGTTGAATATATGTAATTATACCCATATCCTCCTTCAATCTTTTTACATTATCAGGAATTATGGGAACCCTCCTTTCCCATATATTTTTATCTTCCCTTCTTATTCCAATACTCTTCAACCTTCCTCCCATACGGGTCGTCTGACCTTACTTTTTTTCCTATGGTAGAAAAGGATTTTCAAAAGTCAAGTCAAAACCGAGTTTACCTGTCCCTCATTTCTTCTTATGGGCTTGACAATAGGGAACCAGACAGGATAAAATATTATGAGGTATAAAAAAATAACAGGAGAAATCATAAAAGAAGCATTCAGTATAAAACTTGTTAGTTATAAATACTATTCATAAAAAAAAGTAAATAAAATAATAGAATTTGTAAGCTGACTCCAAAGTTGGGGGATAATGCCGGTTCTATTCTTCCATAATTTCGACTTCTTTTCTGCTCAATATTTCGTCAATTTTTTTTATGTAATCACCGGTAAGTTCCTGCACTTTCTTCAATGCACGGTCCCGTTCATCTTCAGAAATATCCCCACTATGTTGGAGTGAGCGTATCTTTTCATTCGCTTCCCTCCTCACATTACGAACTTCTATCCTGCTATCCTCCGTCAATTTTTTAACGAGTTTTACCAAGTCTTTCCTTCTCTCTTCTGTAAGTGGTGGGATGGGTATTCGTATGACATTACCATCATTGTTCGGAGTTAGGCCTAAATCGGATTTTAATATAGCCTTTTCTATATTTCCAATTAGACTTTTATCCCATGGTTGAACTACGAGAAACCTCGGTTGTGGGGTTCCCACGGTTGCAATCTCTTTTATTGGATAAGAAGAATTGTAACATTCGACCTTTATACCATCAAGCAACTGGGTTGTTGCTCTTCCTGTTCTTATCATCGAAAGTTCACGTCTCAATGCCTCGCATGCCTTTTCCATTTTTTCTTTTTCTGTATTATGTATCTCTTCGAGGTCCATTTTTTAATTTATGATTGTCCCTACCGATTCTCCCTGAATTATTTTTTTGAGATTTCCAGATTTCCTGATGTTGAATACTATTATGGGCAGATTATTTTCCATACATAATGTGACGGCTGTTGCGTCTATAACCTGCAGTTTTTTATTCAGAACATCCAGATAGGTCAAACGACTGAATTTTTTGGCTCTTGGATTTTTCATGGGGTCTTTGGCGTAAGCACCATCTACTTTGGTTCCTTTCAGTAGTGCTTCTGCTCCTATTTCGATGGCACGAAGGGATGCAGCGGTGTCGGTTGTAAAATAAGGATTACCAGTTCCGCAGGCAAATATTAGAGTTCTTTTTTTTTCAAAGTGCCTCATTGCTCTTCTCCTTATATATCTCTCGGAAAGCTGCGCCATCTCCAGTGCGCTCATCACCCTCGTTGTGATACCTTTGCTTTCTAAGATATCCTGAAGGGCGAGTGCATCCATCATTGTGCCTAACATACCCATATAGTCTCCTGTCACCCTGTCTATACCAATCTTTTTTGATAGTGAGCCCCTGAAGATATTCCCTCCTCCAATAACTATTCCTATATCTACATCCAATATTGAGACACCCTTTATTTCTTCTGCTACCATGCAAAGCGCATCTCTATCAATTCCATCACCATCTGCACCGCCAATTATTTCTCCGCTCAATTTCAGAAGCACTCTTTTATATTTCCTCACACTTCCCCCAATCTAAATCTTACAAACCTTTTAATTACAATATTCTCTCCCAGTTTAAAAATATTGTCTTTTAGAACATCTTCAACTGTTTTTTCGGGGTCTTTAACAAACGGTTGTTCGGTAAGGCAAAATTCGGAAAAAAATTTTTCCAGTTTGCCTTCTACAATCTTGTCCAATATCTTCTGGGGTTTATTTTTGTCTTTAAGTTGAGCAAGATATATTTCCCTCTCCTTTTCGATGACCTCTTGAGGAACATCACTCCGTTTGATATAGAGTGGATTACAGGCTGCAATATGCATGGTGATATCTTTGGCAAATTTTCTGAAATTTTTATTTCTTGCAACAAAATCTGTTTCACAATTCACTTCAACCATAGCTCCGAGTTTTTCACCGGGATGTATATAAGATTCTATTATTCCTTCTTCAGTTATTCTGCCAGCCTTCCTCTCCGATGCTGCAATACCTTTTTTTCGCAATATTTCGATGGCTTTATCGATGTCTCCTTTAGACTCCTGCAGTGCAATTTTACAATCAAGTATCCCGACACCCGTCTTCTCCCTTAATTCCTTAACTTTTTCGATCATTACTCTTCCTTGCTTCCAGACTGGTGCCCCTCAATAACCGAGTTGGCAATAAGACTTGTTATCAGTCTGACCGACCTTATTGCATCATCGTTTCCCGGTATTGGATAATTAATAGGAGTAGGATCTACATTGGTATCAACTATCGCAACTATTGGTATTTCCATCTTATTTGCCTCTGTAACTGCAATATGTTCTTTTCTAACATCGGTAACAAACAATATACCCGGGAGGTCGTGCATATCCTTTATACCTGTGAGAACTTTGCCAAGTTTTTCTTTTTTCTTTTTTAATTTTGAGCTCTCTTTTTTAGTAAAAGATTTATTTCCTTTTTCAAATTTCTCAAGTTCAATCATCTTTTCGACATTTTTTCTTATATTTCTGAAGTTTGTTAAAGTTCCTCCAAGCCATCTTTCAGTAACATAGAACCCACCACATCTTTGAGCCTCTGCTTCGATTACATCCTTTATCTGCTTTTTTGTTCCTACGAATAGGATATTGCCATCTTCTTCGATTTTTGTGCGTACTGCGAGATAGGCATCTTTGAGTAGGTCCAGTGTTAATTCGAGGTCTATTATGTGGATGCCATTCCGTTCAGCAAAGATATATTTTCTCATCTTTGGATTCCATCTCTTTTTTCTATGTCCAAAATGGACTCCAGCCTCCAGCAAATCTTTCATAGATACTATTGCCAAAGTCTACCTCCCTTCTTTGACATTTTATCTCTTTGAGTATTGGTATCTTTTTCTTCTCTTTGCAAGACCGTACTTCATCCTTTCTTTCTCTCTGGAGTCTCTTGTTAGTAAACCAAATTCTCTTAACTTTTTTTTGAACTCTGCGTTATATGCAAGAAGTGCTCTCGCAATGCCCAGTTGCACAGCTCCTGCCTGTCCAGAAATACCCCCTCCATTCACTCTAACAAAGCAGTCAAACTTACCAACCGTCTCAGTTACCTCAAAAGGTTGTTCACATATCTGCACAAGGCTCTCTCTTTTGAAATATTCTTTAATAGGCTTTTTGGCTACTAAAAATCTGCCACTACCAGGGATAAGTCTTACTCTTGCTACTGATCTTTTTCGTCTGCCAGTCGCTTCGTAAGATTCTTCTTTCATCAAACCTCCAGAAGTATAGGTTTTTGTGATTGATGCGGATGGTGCGGACCCGCATATACTTTCAACTTGCTCAAGAACTTTGCTCTTAACTTATTTTTTGGTAACATCCCTCTTACAGCCATAAAGATCAGTCTTTCAGGATGTTTTTTCAAAAGTTCATCGCACCTTACCTTTTTCAGTCCACCTGGATAACCTGAATGGTGGTAGTAGAACTTATTCTTCAACTTCTTTCCACTCAGATATATCTTCTCTGCGTTGATACAGATGACAAAATCGCCGCAGTCTCTGTTCGGTGAAAAACGGGGATTGTTTTTTCCACGAAGGATATTAGCAATTTTCGATGCCAGACGTCCCAAAGTCTGTCTGTTAGCATCTATGAGCCACCATTTTCTATTTACAATATTCATAATATTCAGAAATATTCATAATATTTAGAAATACATAGAAAAATTTGTATAAATTGTCAAGGGAAAAGCAACCATTGAGAAGACTGGAATGTGCCTTTTTCTGCCTCTCTTGAGCTTGTAGAACAAGGCTTCAGTCTTACCTTATCCACTCACAGAGCCGTTGCACAACATCTCATATTTCTACGGATCCGTAGGGATATGGGTGGAAGGGAAGGGTCTATAGCCGTGTTTTTTTATTGACTTTTTAACTTTTTTCCCTTAAAATAAATTTTGATGGTATTGGTCAGTCCATACCAGTGATAGAGAACTTGCATTGAAACTGCAAGAGAGAAGAGTGGGAATGAACGATTTGCTTAGAGAACTCCATCGCAGGCATATTGATAGACTACATAGAGGGTTGAAGGAGTCTCTCGAAACGAGTACAGTTCATCTTGATTTAATAACCGACCTTAAGCGGATAAATTTTCATACTTCCAAAGTTGGTTATGTTCTGTTGGGCCTATTTTAGAAAAGTTAATTCTCTGTGGTTATGTATCTGATAATACTTTTAAAAATATTAGGAGGAAATGATGGAAGAGAGAGAAGAAGAGTATGTTAAAAGAATTAAAGAACTGAAATCGGTAGAAGCAGAACTTCTATCCAGGTATGAAGATATGATGAAAGAGATTGAAGAAGGTGCAGAGAGTGTTAACAAGTTAAAACAGGAAGAAACTGAAATTCGGTCCAGAGTAGATGAAATGGAGAAACTCATTTCAGAAATTGACAAGTTGAAGGACGAGAGGAATGCCCTTGTGAAATCCGTTAGTGCTATGAAGGAAGAAAAAGGTGTTGCAGGAAAAGTTACTGAGAGGGTTGAAATTTTTAAAAAGGATGAAGTTGATTTAAAAAGAAAAACTGATGAACTGCAGAAACAGATTGAAGAAGAAAATAAAATCTTGCAAAGCCTGAAAGATGAAAAATTAGCCCTGGAGTCAGATGTTGCCAAGGCTAAAAAAGAGGAAGAGCTTGTAACTAAACATATTAATGAATTAGAGTGGGAGGCGTCGAGGTATATTGAAAAAACCGAGAAGGATAAGGAAGAAAGACTTAAAGAACTTGTGGGAGAAGTCTCTTCACTTGAAGAACGTAAGACGAAGATTAGAGAGGAAGTCGAAACCCTCGGATCTGTGGGGACCGAGATAGCGGAAAAGAAAAAGGAAGTCAATGAACTCACTGAGCGAGTCTCATATTTAAAAGAAGAAGAAGAAGAAACAAAGACTTCCATTAGCAAATTGGAAAAGGATGAAAAGTCGATAGCGATAAGGGTAAATGAACTGCAGAAAGATGCTGCACTCCTGTCAAAGGAAGTAGTTAGTGCCAAAGGAAAAAAAGTGGAGATTTTAGATCTCAATAAAGAGATAGATAAACTATCCGGTGAGAAAAAGGAAATCATATTCGACATTGAAAAACTCGGTGAAGAGAGGAAACAGATTACAGGAATTTTGCACCAAAAGGGACAAGAATTGAAGAAGATTATAGAGAGTTGTGAAGAAGAGGCAAAACTGATTGAAGAGTTAAATGAAGAGAAGGCAAAAATAACTGAATCTATTGAAAAATTAAAGACAGAGAGTATAGTAATACCTTCTGGTATAGAAGAAATGCAAAAAAAGGGAGAGAGCCTCAGTTCTACAATTAAAGAACTTCAGGATAGGAAGGAGAAATTAGACGAGTATTTAGATGCCATCAAAAGGGAGGCAGAAGATATTTTGAGACTCAGAGATGAAGAAGAAACTTTCAAGGCAAACTTGGAGAAAATGAAGGGGGAACAAGCCGAAATTCTCATCCGTGTTGAGTCATTAAGAAAAGAAGAGAGAGATCTGGTAGACCTTCAAAAGAAACTGAGTAAACTCAAAGAACAAGAAGCGACCATCAATGAGAAATTAAAACGGATTGAAAAATTCGAAGAGGAAGAAAAAGTAATTACCGAACATATTGCAAAAGTTAGAGAGGAACAGAGCAAACTCATGGAGACCTTAAGCGAACGACTTGGGAAAATTCACAAAGAAGAGAATGAACTCACATCAGTCATTGAAAGTAAAAGGGGGGAAGATAGAGAACTAACCGAAAAACTGGCGAAATCGAAAGCAGAGTTTGAGAATCTTACATCGAGCCAGGAGATAGCACGTAAGGAAGAAAAAGCCATCAATAAGAGCATAATAGATAATAAGAAGGAAGAGATAGAACTGATTGAAAGGGTGAGGAAATTGCGGGAGGACGAAAAAACATTGATGCGTCAGGTAAGCGACCACATTGCCGAATCCCGTGAAAAAGAATCTACATTGAGGAGACTTATGGAAGAGAGCATTAACAAAAAAGGCGGGTTGGAAAAAGCGATTGAAAAGATGGAAAAGGATGAGGAGAAATTGATGCTTGAGATTAAAGAAAAAGAAGAAAGGAGTGCAGCTCTTAAAAAGGATGTAGCAGAAATGGAGAATATGGAAAAGGTATTGAAGAAGAGAATAGAGGAGATGGAAAGGAAGGAAAAAGAATATATAGATTTGACACAAAATTTGGAAAAAGACAGAAAAGAATCAGAAAAATTAAAAAAAGAACTGACGGATGTCCAGAAACAGATGGATAAACTTTCGACTCATATAGGACCTTTAGGAAAGGAGGCGATGGAGCTCGAAGAGAAGGTTAGCGAACTAAGAAAAGAGGAAAAAATCCTCCAGAAGAAACTTCATGAAATGGAGGGTGAGGTATTCAACAGAGAACTGGAGGAAACTTATAGATAATATCCACTACCTCGCAACCGTTCCACTCCTCGCAATGAGATTATCGGAGCGCCTTTTTATTCCTCCCCGTGTATCTTTTTCTTTGCTATTTTTTTCGTCCTGTGAGCAAGGTCATCAAATATGGTATAAACTACCGGTATCACCACTAAGGTGAGTAATGTGGAAGCCAAAAGTCCACCTATTACAGTTATTGCAATTGGCGCTCTCATTTCTGAACCTTCTGTCTTTGATAAAACCATAGGAAGCATCCCTAAAATTGTTGTAATCGCTGTGATGAGTATCGGCCTCAGCCTTATACTCGCACCATTGATTATTGCAGATTTTCTGTCCATTCCCTTTTTCCTCAATCTGTTTATGAAATCAACCATCACAATCCCATTATTCACGGCGATACCAGCCAGAATGAGTATTCCAATACCTGAGACTAAGGAGATGGTCTTCCCACTGAGCAAAAGAAGCAGAATTGCACCAATCCAGGAGAGAGGCACCGTGAACATTATTACTAATGGATGGACGAGTGACTCAAAGGCGACAGCCATGACCATATAGACGAGAACTATTGCCAGTGCAAATGCATATCCCAAGGTTATAAATGCACTTACCATTTCCTTATACTCTCCCCCGAATTCGATAAAATAACCATGGGGAAGAGACATATCATCCAGCGCTTTCTTTACATCACCCATCGCACTCTTTAAATCTCTGCCTCTCACATTTGCTGTAACCGATGCCTTTCTGAAATTCCCTTCCCTTTCTATTTTGACAGGACCTATGGCATGTCTAACTTCGGCTACCTGTTTCAATAAAATTTTTGTCCCTGTGGGTGTAATGATTGAAAGGTTCCTTATATCTTCAAATTTCGCTATATCATCTGATTTGAATTTCACTCTTACATCGGTCTCCACACCACCCTTCCTTAATTTCGTAGCAACAACACCACGCATTGCGCCCTTTATTGCATTTGCAACCTCAAAAGAGGTTAAACCAAAGTTGGATAAAAGTTCTTTGTCAATATTCACTTTCCACTCTGACTTGCCCGCCTTCATCGAGTTCTCCACATCTTCTATACCCTCTACATCCTCAATTCTTGAAACAACTCTTTCAGAAATGCTTTTCAAACTGTCCAGATCAAGACCGAAGATTTTAATGTCAACAGGCTTAACCATTCCACCTCCCATCATCATCTCACCAGGGTCTATGAACTCGACCTTTACCCCATGAAGTTTTGGAATATTAGAACGGAGTTCATTCACTATCTCTTCGGAACTTTTCTTCCTCTTGCTTCTCTCTACCAGTCCTAACATTACTTGGGCTTCGTTCACATCTGATGGGCCAGTCCCGTAGGCGGCATCGAATTCTCCCATTTCACCCATCCCAATTATAGCACCGATATCTTCCACATCATCGAGTTTTATAGCAAACTCCTCAATCTGTTTTACTACTCTATCTGTCTCTTCTAAATTCGTTCCCGGTGGCATTCTTACCATCATCATTAAAAAGTGCTGGTCCATCTTGGGCATGAACTCTCCACCAATTATCAAAACAAGAAATATGGTGAATACAAAAATCCCTCCCGCAGTGATTAGAACCCTCTTTCGATGCCCGAGTGAAAATCCGAGTACAGATTTATACCAGTTTCTAATTCTCTCAAAACGGGTTGGGCGAAACCTTTCTTTTTTGAACAGCATCGATGCAATCATCGGTATGATTGTGAGGGCAACTAACAGAGATGCACAGAGTGCAAAAGCAACGGTCAATGCTAATCCCCGTGAGATTTTTCCTGCAATTCCTCCGGCATAAAATAATGGGAGAAATACGACTACTGTGGTTATAGTACTTGCGGTAATTGCTCGGGTTACTTCCTCGGCACCAATTCTTGATGCGATCTTTCTCGTTTTACCTTCTTCTATATGTCTGAAAATATTTTCGATAACAACAATTGCATTATCAACAAGCATACCAACTCCGAGCGCAAGCCCGCCTAATGTCATAAGATTCAAAGTATAACCTGCAAAATGGATAGCGATAAAAGCAGTGATAATTGAGAAAGGAATTGCTATCCCGATTATAAGGGTCGGTCGCCAGTTTCGCAAGAAGAAAAAAATAGCAAGTATCGCAAGTAAACCACCCCAGATAATGTTAGAACTAGTCCTTTTCACTATTTTTTCAATTATCTCTCCTTGAGAGAAGAGTGTATAGAATTTTATTCCACCCGGCAGGAATTTTTCCAACTTTCCCAATTCTTTTTCTATCCTTTTTGATACAGTCAGGGGGTTGGCACCAGATGATTTACTCACCATCATCATAACCCCTTCTTTTAAATCGATCCGTTGGACATCCCTGATTTCACGATGGGTATCGGTTACCTCTGCAACATCCCTTAAATAAACAGGTGTCCCAACTTTTGTATATCCCACCACAGAATTTCTAATATCATCCAACTCTCTATATTCACTAACAGTTCTGACGAGGTACTCCCTATATCCCTTCTTAAGCCAACCTCCCGATATATTTACATCCTCTACTCTCAAAAAGGCGCTGACCTGGGATAGAGAGATATTATAGGATTCAAGTTTCTTCTTATCAACACTTACCAGTATCTCTCTAATCTTTCCGCCGAATATCATACAACTGGCAACGCCATCCGTCCTTTCCAATCTTTCTTTCACCACATCCTCAAGGGTCTTTCTCAGTTCTTTTGTATCTCCGCCTACGACTCCATAAGCAACAATAGGCATCATTGATATATCGAACTTTAATACAACTGGTTTTCCTGCATCCTGAGGGAAATAACCTTCATACATTGCTAATCTATCCCTGATATCCTGAGCAGCAAAATCGAGATTTGTCCCCCATTCGAACTCGACCATAACTGCTGACAGCCCTTCCTGCGTAATGGACTCGATGGATTTAACCCCGGATACTGTGCTTACTCCATCCTCTAAGAATTTAGTAACACTATTTTCTATCTCCTCAGGAGATGCCCCTGGATAAGTGATGATAACCGAAACAATCGGAAATTCTATATCAGGGAAAAGGCCCAGTCCGATTCTTGAAAAAGAGATGAATGCCAGAACGACGATAATAAGTATTAACATTGTGATTGCAACCCGTCGTTCAACTGAAAATTGCGGAAGAGTCATAAATATCCTCCTTTGTGCTTACTCCTTACTTCTTACTGCTTACTATCTTTGCTCCGTCTATCAGCCCATAATTTCCAAGAACAATAATCGCTTCTCCTTCTTTTAACCCGCTCACTATTTCGAACTTTTCTTCATCATCAAATCCAATTTCTACTTTCCTCTCTCTTGCCAGACTGTCGCCTTCTGATAAGAATACCAGTTTTTCGCCGTTCCTCTCAAGCACTGCTTTCTGTGGTACCACTATGACATCTTTATGTTCATCTATAATCAGAGACACTTTTGCATACATTCCTGGTCTCAATCTATGCCCGGGATTTTTGATATGTATCTCACACTTTGCAGTTCTGCTCATTGGGTTGATAACCGGCGAGAGCTCTTCGAGAATACCTGTAAATATCTCATCTGGATAGGCGTCCACTCTTATTTTAGCCTTCTGTCCCTTTTTGATGTGTGATATATCTTTTTCCACAACAGCAATTTCTACTTTTACTGCATCCATATTTGCAATCATTGCTACGGAAATTTGTGGAGAGACCATTGCACCTGGGTCGAGAAAAAGCATCCCAACGACACCTGAAATAGGTGAAGTTATCCTGGCTGGCTGAAACTCTAATCCCTTGATTGACCTGTCAACCAGGGCTATAACGGCTCCCTTTGATACTCTATCACCCTCTTTTACCAGATACTTAATCAATCTGCCCGTCTCTTCGATTGGATGGACATTTACCTGCTCTTCTCCTACAATATCCCCGGTGAAAGAAATAGTTTTTGCAATATTACCTCTTGTTACATTTTGAACCACCACATCTGTAGGGATTTCAATACCGGTCTCCTCTTTTTGTGGCTGGAAACGCTGGATGATACGAAAGACAATCAGTCCTGCCACTATTATTAAAACGGCTAATACAATCACTTTTTTCATATTACCTCCCTCTACTCTGGATGCTGGATCCTTGATGCTCGATGCTGGTTTTGGATCCGAGGTGATTTTTTTCTACTGCTTGAATGAATTTTGTCATTCTCTTTCCTAATTCCTCATATCTTTCAGTGAAATGTGTGTAGCGGGTTTGGTCTTTCAAAGAACCTGTTTCAGATAGAAGATTGAGATGCTCTCTGGTTTCGTCACAAGAAGCTAATGCATTTGTTAAGAAATAGATGAATTCATTTTTATATCTTCTTTTACCAGATCCTTCAGCAATATTGGCTGATATAGATTTGGATGATCTTCTAATTTGGCTTCCTTCCTCATATAATTCAAATTTTGGTAGTTCAGTTAATGTCATCTTATGGATTTCTACTGCCAATTGATGCGCAAGTTTATAAATCTCCAAATCTTTATAGCTTTTATATTTCATAATGCTTTATCCAGTATCAAGCATCTAGTATCCGGCATCTAGTTACCGTTCTCCTATTGTTTTCTTCAATCTTGCTCTGGCAATGGTATAGTCGGAAATAGCCTGCAAATAGTTCGTTTTTGCCTGCGTTAAGGCAAGTTGTGTATCCATAACTTCTAAAGAAGTAGCCAAACCATCTTTATATCTTCTTTCCGCTATTTCCAATGCCTCTTCTGCCTGATGAACATTTTTTTCTTGAGACTCGACGAGTTTCTTTCCTTCTTCCAAAGAAGAAACCACATCTCTCACTTCCAGTTCGATTCCATCCCTTAATAATTTCATACCGAACTCTACCTGTTTCAGTTGAGATTTTGCTTTCTTAACTTTTCCAAAAGTTGAAAATCCACTGAAGAAGGGTATCTGCAAAGCAATTGTAACATTCCATCCCGTTTCCCACTTGGGTTCAAAAAAGAAAGGATTTTTATATTCATAGTTTGCAATACCAATCAAATTGGGTTTGTTCGATGCTCGTGCAAGTGCCAGCGCTTTCTCTGCCATCTTTTTTCTAAATTTCAAAGACTTGAGTTCAGACCGATTCAAAAGAGCCTCTTCTATTAACTCTTTAAGATTGATTTCAACTGGCTCGTATTTTAGTTCACCTTCAAGTGAAATCGACTCCTCTAATGGTATATCGAGGAGAACTTTAAGCCCATTTTTCGCAGACTTCAACCCATTCTTTGCTTTTATAACCTGCGGTTCCATATTTGAGAGTTGAACCCTTGCACGAATGAGGTCGAACTTTGGTGCGAGTCCTGCATCGTATCTCTTCTTTACAACATCTACATGACGTTTCACCTGTTGGTATGCCTCTTCTGACAGTTTTACAAGTTCGGTGAGCAGCATCACTCCATAGAAAGCCTGCGTTACATTGAATATAACCTCACTTTCTGTTTTATTATAATCTTCTTCGACAGCATTTAGATTTAATTTTGCAAGTTGGTATGCATTCCATATCTTTCCCCAGGTAAAAAGAGGCTGTTCGAGACTTATTCCGGTGACATAATTATCCAATTCCCCCATCATTACTGGCCCCATTTCCGGAACCTTAGAGAGTCTGGTATAACTTCCCGAAGCCGTTATAGTAGGCATAAAGTTAGCCCTCGCTACAATTGTTTGTGCCTTTGCCTCATCCTCCTTCGCCTTTTGTGTGAGCAGAACCTTATTATTTTCCAAGGCAATATCCACTGCATCATCGAGAGTCAAAATCTGCTCAGTGAAACCCCTGACAAAAGGGATTGCCAGAATTAAAATCAAACTGATGTATCTCATATCCACTCCTTACATTCAGATATTCTTTTAAATATATTTTTTCTCTACGTTCTCCGTGTCTCTGTGGTTGTCTTTTTCTCATTATCCGTTTTTATTCCATCTAAAAAAATCGTGGTTACAACCATGGAACTTTTTTCAAGTGAGACCTTCCCCTCGTCTAATAGCCACTTGGCTATCAACGTATTGATTAAGCCACTGAGAGCATACGCCAGCAAAATCGGGTCTAAACTTTTAATCTTGCCTTCTTTTATACCTTCTTTCATAATCTTAGCAGTGAGGTTAATTCCCTTTCTATATTTTGGTATAACTCTCTCTCTTATTTCTGGATGATGGGTTTTTGTAAACCCTGCCCGTTCTGGAGTAAAAATGCAAAAGAACTCTTTATTGACTTCAAAATGACGAACTATATTTTTGATCAGCATTTTTATCTTTTCAATCGAATGGCAAGATTCTTTGCAGACAGTTTCGGTTATATCAATAAATTTATCGAGTTCGTCTTCAATCAAACTCAAAAAAAGGTCTTCTTTACTATTGAAATATAGATACAAAGTTCCCTTTGCGAGTTTTGCTCTATCAGCGATTTCCTGCAGCAGTGCGGCATCAAACCCCTTTTCAGCAAATGCCACCTTTGCCGCATTCAAAATCGCTTCCCGCTTCAATATCTTATTGCTTTTTCTCATTTCTATCTGACCAGTCAGTCATGTTATATAGATTTCCAAATTTCTTGTCAAGGGAAAAAAGAAGGGCTTTCCCGAATTGCACGAAAAATATAAATCCAAGTCATATATTAATCTGAAGATTCAAAATCCAAAGTAAATCCTAAGAAGGTATTCATATAGCAAACAACCAACGACCAATAACTAATGACTAGTGACTATATACATACGTAGTTCATGAAGATTAAAGTTTTAATTTTTCATAGGTGACCCCAATAATCTTTTTTTCTACCCTCGACCAAAAATTCGAATTTGTGAACATGTCACAAAGTCAACCTCCGTCCTCATAAATTTTTAATCTGATACTCTGATATCTGAAATCTCCATCTGGTATTCTGATAATCTGATATTCTGTATTATTTCCACGAATGAATAACGAATAACTTTTTCAAGGTTTATCCTACTCATGTGGGGTTTTTTCTTTATTTGACCATTGTCAATGTTTTACTGCTGTAGTAAGGCAAGTTACCGTCCCCCCAAGAAAAAACCAACGGCTTGAGGCCAGAAATGCAAATAAAAATAAAAGTGCAAATGCAACTAGTTCTATGGACGATGTACATAGCGAGAACCACCTCGTATATTCAATCCGACCTTGTATTCCTTTAGATTTGGTCGCATATTTGAAAATAAAGATACTACGAAAATGCCGAATATGAATGCTCATCTCCAATAAGATAAGTGCTCCAATCAAAAATTCAAACATTTCTGGCAAGATCGTTGACCGAACTGTAAGAAACCAAACAAACAAAATTATAAGAGACGATAATACTAACACAAAATGAACCATGGGCTGAAGCGTCGAAGTAATGCGACATCTTTTTGAAAATAAGGTGTAAGTTCGTATTCTTTTTCAAAAACAATATGCTTAATCACACCCGCATAGTGCATGCGAGCTGCGTTGTTTGTGAGAGCATAATCTGAAATATATAGACATGCCCAGATAGTCATAGAAAGCCAAATATTATTGACTATCAATGCTAAAAACATAACTTTAATCTTTTCAGAGATATATTGTGGCTAACATTTTATCGAATGGTGCCCAATATTGGAATAACTATGGACACAACCTGTTTTTACACAATTCCACTCCCATGTCAAGAAGAAATTAACCACAGATGAACGCAGGACAGAACTTTTGGTTAATAAATTATCTCAAGTTATATATTTTATCTTTCAGCCTGACCCCAATGACCCCCCATAAAGATCACAATTACTCGAATGAAAATTACCCAGAAAAGGATATCATATATATTAACTCTTGCAGGTATATTGACAATAATAAATTGTTATATATACTTACGAAAAGGATGAAGTTTTAATACTCGATAAAGTGATAAAGGGAAATTATAAGTTTATGTATTTGATGCTGGTTAGGTTTTACGCTGTAGGTTACAGTTTTATATCTGTAACCTATGGCGGAGATTTTAACCTAAATGAAAGAGAACATGGGAAAAACACGCAAGTTACGTAAGGGATCAACAATAAAGAAAGTAATATCGACGCTCGAAGCCCAAGGGAAAAGAGTATTTACTGTCAATGAAATTGCAAAGATTTTAGGTGTAAAGGAAAGTTATGCCAAAGTCTTAGTTCACCGTCTCCAAAAGGCGCATTGGTTAAACAGAACTAAGAAAGGAGTATATCAAGTTATACCATCGAGTTATGGTGATTCTTTAGATGTGCCGATTCCAAGCGATCCATACTATATTGCAAGTAAAGGTGCGAAAATTTATTACATTTCGCATCTTTCGGCAGCATTTCTTCACGGGCTTACCGATCAAATACCTGCGACAGTGTTTATCTCTACCCCAACGAAATACCATAAAAAAATTGAGAAGCAATACAACTTTAAATTTGTTTATATACCCTCAAAAATGTTAGATTTTGGATGTAAAGAAATAAATTATCGAGGCGTCAAGCTCATCATTTCGGATATTGAGAGAACGATTGTCGATGCGGTAAACAAACCAAAATATACAGGAGGATTGCCTATTGTATATGAGGTAATACAGCGAGCAAAAGATGAAGTAAATTTACGTAATTTGTTGATATATGCTCTCAAGATAAAGAAAAAGACGCTGTTGCAACGACTAGGTTACTTGACAGAATTAGCAGGATACAGATGGAATTCACAAGAAATAGCGAGCATTAGAAAAATTATTATGAAAACGAAGGCATACTTGGATCCATCCACTCGAAGACAACGAGTTGCCGAGTATTCTGCTAAATGGAATCTTGTGATAAATGTACCATTATCATATTTGCAAGGAGAAGAGGGAGTTAGATAAAAGATGTTTACTGAAGGTGAAATAGAAGAATATGCCAGAGAACGTCAAATAAATCAAACACAAGCCGAACGGGATATGTATCTTACCTGTTTACTGCTTCTATTATCTAAAAACAGAATCGCCCAATACCTTGTTTTTAAAGGTGGCACTTGCCTCGCAAAAATTCACTTTAAGGAATGGCGTATTTCCCAAGATATTGACTTTACTTTGCGTCAAAAATCTAAAGATAGAGATATATTTAACCAACTAATACAATTATTTTCAGGTGATACAGGTCAACGCCAGATGGGTGAAATACCATTCCAAATTCAAAAGGCTGAGAAAAAGAAAGACGGAAAATCATGTGAATTGACATTAGAGTATGAACGACATAAGGATATTCCTCAGGTAATAAGATTTCAGATAAGTCTTAGGGATGACATAATATATGATGAATTTAGTAGTAAATTAATTGAAAGAAAATATTTTGAAAAAATTTCTTCCGTGATGAGTGTGAAACATAGTTTTCCAAAATTCATGTGTCTGCATAAATACGAAATTATTGCGGAGAAACTACGAGCAGCAGTTCAAAGACTCGGCGAAAGAGATCTTTTCGATACATGGTTTTTCTTACAAACCGAAAAGGCGTTGTCCCCCAAAATCAAAAAGTTGTTAAGAAAAATGCTGATTATGAAATTATGGAAAGAGAAAATTTCCTTTGATTGGCAGGAGTTTAAAGATGGACTTGATACAGTATCGCAGTCTTGGTTAACCTGTAAAGAGTGTATTCCTCAATACATGTGGAATGGAATACCATCAATTGATGAGGTGAAAAGGGAATTTCTGTTTGGATACGAATTCCTTAGAAATTTAACCAATGAAGAGATTGTTCTTACAAAGGAAGCATTTATACAAAGGAAAAAGGAACTCTATAATCTTATGCAAAGAAAGATCGTACAACAATTAAAGCGATTGTAGAATCAAGAGTAAGATTTAATAATCATAGATTCCACCTTTAACTTGATTCTAATGACTGCATAACAGCGTGTTTACGGGTTTGATACGATGGAAAACAAAAATTCGGATATTAAGCAGTCAATGCCAGAAGATTTGGTAGATCTTTATGAGACTCTTAAGCAGGAAGCAATCTGGTTACACGCAGAATGGAAAATTCTTTGCCAGCTATTTACTGTTAGCAAAGAACGTGTAAAATTTCTGGACAGTAAAGCACGCAGTTTCTTCAAAGTCATTCAACGCGTATTGCGTGATGATGTCTTCATGTCACTTAGTCGCCTTACTGATCCACCACAGACTGGAAAAAGGAAAAACCTCTCTCTTGCTAGACTTGGTAAGCAACTTAAGGAATCTGGTGAATCTGATTTTTATAAAAGTGTCAGTGAGTCAATAGATAGAATCCAGGATCATTGCAAGCCTTTTCGGAAATGGAGAAACCGCGTTATAGCTCATAAGGATTTATTAACTGCACTCAAGTATCATCCAGAGCCCTTACCAGGTATCAGTCGAAAAATGGTTGAGGATGCACTTCGAATGATCCGGGAATTCTTAAATCACATTCAGGTACACTTCGAGGACTTTGAGACCCTTTACGAACATGTCGTCCTGGAAGGGGATGGCGAAGCCATTGTTACTTATTTACAGCAAGCTGATGAGCAAGAAACTTGGACTAAAAAGCATGGTATTCCACTGACTTCAACCGATTAAGGGGGTACTTAACCGCTTGCTGTTCAATTTGAATTGTGTCAAGTACTGCCAAAGTTCATACAAAATCATAAAAAATTGTATTAAACGATTTGATAAAGGGGGGGAATCAATAAAATGTCTGAAACATTAAAAGATTTAAGATCCTTATCTTATGAAAAAATTATTTCAAGGTATGATAATGTAGCAAAACGTACAGTGGTAACAAGAGACCATTACTTGAATGAAATCACACGACGTAATCAGGAAAAGCAAACCAATGCAATGCTCAAATATACAAAGTGGATTACCATCATGACTGGTGTCATAAGTATTTCTACAATTATCAATGTTATTGTAGCTTTCAAGCTTATAATCAAATAGGGACATATCCTAATTTTTTTAACAGTCTCTCTCATGTCAAGATATTTTCAGTGTTTTTTGAAGGTTGCATCACATTGTTTCTTTTCTGGGTAGCATTAATCTCTCGGCAAAAGAGGTCCACAATTTTTACATTTCCAGAATTTTTGTTTATTAAACCCAAAGGACGCAGCCAGAATAAAAAATAAGGCTGCTAAAATCCAGAGAAAAGGATTGAAGAATCCCAACACCAAGAATATTAAAAAACCAATATCTAGGAGACAACCTACACCATGGCTATGTTCCAATTTACTAATAGCCTTCATCTCCCGTTTTTCACCACAGGCAGGGAAGTTCAATATCAACTTTTTTGCCATACTTTTATTTTTGTTTTACAAAATTTTAAAAGTTTGTTAAGCCAAATGAGAAAAGGGCTAATATTATAATTAAGATAGTATACTTTTATCATAAGGAGGTATTTATTTTTTTCTTAAATTATCAAAAGATTATTAATACAAGATATAAATTTTATATTTCAGCCTGACCCTCAATAACCCCTACTGTACGCATTAAAAATCTTCTAATTGTTCCTCCAAATATGCTCGCCTGGACTGAATAAAAGATTTTATACTTTCTACTTCTTGCTCTAAATTATAACCCTTTGCCTTGAGATACGGATCATTTTCATAAGAATCTTTGATATATTCAGACAATGAATCTATTATAGGGAACATAACCTCTTCTGAAAATTCACTGTCGAGTAGTTCTAAAAGGCGGTTCTTATACCGGGTGCGGTAATCTTCTACTTCTAATATTCTTCTGCTAAGATTATTCCACCCATAGATTGTATATGTGATATAGTCAGATTTGAAGGTAAGGTCTAAATCCCATGGGATAATTTCAAATCTATTTACTTCCGGGTCATTGTATAGATATAAGTTACTATAGAAACCATCCCGATTGGAAATCAATATTGAGACTGCGAGATAATTCAAATAATTTTCGACCCACAATATGGGCTCGAGTTTTTCTTTCAGTTGATCAAGAGGTGTTACATCGAGAATATTTATGAGATATTCCAGGTCACTGTAATTTCCATCATCTGTCGGTTTTTTCTTGAATCCTTCTCTGACATCATACCCACCAGCAAAACTGAATCTCACTTTCCCGGTTTGCCCCTTATAGAAATGTCCGACCGATTTACCCCTGTTAATGAAGAAAAATTCATCAATTGGTTCGATTAAACAATAGAGTCCCTTATACTCGTCATTTATGAACAGAGTCACAAATTTATTATCAAAGGTCGAAAGTCCTGCTTTGCTGAAAAGGTGTACAGACAATTGAGACCTTAATAAACTCGGATCAAACGGTTGGCTCTTTAAGATAATCTTTTTCTTGTTTTCAAACAAATCGGTGTTCTCGAATTTTATTTTGTACGATTTTTTAAAACTGCGCCTGGATGCCTGTCCTTGATAGCGAAGTTGAACATTATACTCTCTGTTGTTATAAACGAACTTCCCATCTACATATCTATTGGAAAAAATATTCGAATTTAAGATCTCTATGTTTTCTGGATCAATATATAATTTTACAGATGGGAGATCAAATTCGAGTTCTTGTGGGTCGTAGAGCCTGTCGCAGGATAGATGAAATAACAGGGGAAATATTATCAATAATCTCTTTACCATTTCAGTTGGAGCCCTACACCGACCCAGCTTCCAATGAGGGTTCTGTCTTTCCGATTGTAGCGGTTATTCGAACTAATTAAATCTCCGTTGAGGCGAAGGCGAACATCGGAATCGAAGTAAATGTTGATTCCAAATAAGGATTCAATTCGGTTGACATCGAGTCTCTCGATGTCAAAAGAGAGGTAACTGAACAAAAAAATCGGCTCGATACCCTTAACAACCATATTATCTATATTGAAACGGTATGCACTGAGTAGCTTTGTGCCGAGAAAAATAATATTTTTCTCTTCACCGTAAAATTCGGATAGCTGGGTTTCGATGGGGTCGAGTCCTGAAAAAAATTCGATATCTGTATAGGATGAACTCTTTTCTTTTTTGAAATTGAGAGCCACAGCAAAAGTCTGTGTAGGGTATTCACATTTCAGCCCTGATGTAGCGTGCTGGTAGATACCATCCAATCCTACATCGGATAGCCCCCATAGATTGTGATGACTTATCCTGGTGTTGATAATGATTTGGTAACTCTGATTATAGGAGATCTGAAAATTATAGGAGTATGGTAGGCCTTCGTTTTTATATTTTCTGTAAATTCGGATAGTCGGATCACGACTTACATATCCAAAAGGAGAAAGGTGTTGATTAATTACGCTCTTTTTAATAGTGTAAATCTCCTCATGAGACATCAATTCCTCAATTCCGAAGCATTTTTTAAGATTCCCTATTTTTATTAAAAAATCTGGGTTGTATTTAAACAATGCACTCGCTTCTCTTAATTCAATCTCCCGTTTATTAGAATTTGCTCTGAGATCGATTTGCCCTTTGATATACTCGGTTAGTTTGAATTTAAATTCGAGTTTAGCTTTTGAAAATATCTCACAGTATGTCTCCCCATTCTCATATTCCCATCCGGTTTCGATATAACCGTCATATGATATTTTTTCTTCCCCATATAATGCACTTGTCAATTTTAATGAAAGTGCAAGGAGTATTGAGACCGTACACTTTCGATACATAAAGGAATGTCCCCGCTAAGCACTTTTTCCGAGACCGATCTTCCATAGAAAGAGTGTAAGACAGCTTACAAAGATAGCAGTAATGAGACCGATATAATAGAGCCTCAACCCACATGCCATACCAATGGCTATACAGAGGAAGATGAAGGTCGTATCTTTTGGGTCTTTCATTTTTGTTCGAAACCGAATTATAGATACCGCTCCAACTAACCCGAATGCCCTTGCTAAATTATTCCCAATGATGAGCATTACAGCTGCTACAATGGGAGAGATAAAAATAATTGCATGGACAAAGGATTGAGCGTAACCCTCTTTCTTACGAGTTTTCATATACACAAGGGCAACTGGAAAAACCAATAGAGTCGCAGCAAAAAGTGATAATAGGATAGTCATCATACTCGTTGGTTCATTTAATTCCGGACTGCTTTTTAATAAATCAAAAAGTTTATCCATATTCCCTCTCCTTTGAATTTATATTTAAACAAACATTTGGCGTGTAAATATTCTCAATGGAAGAACAATACTTTGAGAACTTCTGTTTCTTGAGTTTATATTTTGAAAGGATGGCTTTTAACCAGCATGGCTGTGGTCCAACTGTCTTGGTTTCCATAATTACTATTCTCATCGGATACATTTCAAAAATTTTGACAGGTTCTAAAAAACTGTTCTGCATTGGTTTGAAATAGAGATTACGGTCAAAAGTTATTCTCACTTTCTGCTCCGGACTCCTGAAAGCCTCACGCTTAAATCCAATTTTAATGATGGGTTCGAGATGATACTTTTCAATTTTATCTCTTATTTGATGATAGGTATTCACGACTTGGTCAACATTTGCCTTTTTATTATATTTAATCAATTGGGTGGAAATGTTCCTTCCTTCAAGAAAATCGGGTATCAATTTAGTCTTCAACCTGAATCTACTCTTAAGACTTGTTCCATTAATCTTTTCTTTCAATTCAATCCAGGATTTTCTATAATAGAATCGTCCCATACCGTATTGCCGAATTCTTATTTTAAATCTCTGCCGCACTCCATTTTTATGGTCATGATACAACTCCAATTCAGAGTTATCAAAATAAACGGATTTAACAAAGGACTCGGGATTGAACTCCTTAAATCTCTCCCTTATCAAATAGGTAGTTATCTCTTCCCGCAATTCTTCGTAGAGATCATAGGGGAGCAAATATTTCCTTTCTTTTCTGACGAATGTGAATTCCATTTTTTCTCACCAATAATTTGTTTTGTTCTCCCAATGCAGCGCTTTTTTCGCCCTTTACTTCGAATAATGCAATGAAAGATTTTCAACCATCTTTTATACTTTTCCTGCTTTTACCTATTTTTTTTGTTCTTACATTCATTTTTACTCTGAAATTTCTCGTTTTTTCACCAGAGACAGAGCAATTCGATATCATCTTTTTAGCCATACTTGCATATTTGTTTTACAAAATACCAAAAGTCTGTCAAGTAAAAATCCCATTTTTTATTGGCAAGATAAAACTTAGATGATAAGATTTATTTACTATGCCAAGGATAGCAAGAGTTATAGTACCTGGCATCCCTCATCGTCTTACGCAGAGAGGCAATTACTAACAAATAGTTTTTAAAACAAATAAATGGTCGCTGTCCCTATTTTCAAGGTGGGTATAAAGCTGTTAGGTAAAAAGACTAAAATATCATAATATTTATGCCTGCCCCCTTTACAAACACAATTTATCATCACTTCGTTTGGCTCTTGAGGTACCCTTCAAACTCGCTCCTGGAACGCAGGGGGACATTCTTTCTAACATCATCTGCAGCAATTTCCACAGCTAATATTCCTCGTTCATCATACATAGCAGATCCCTCAGCCTTTTTCTCTCCACAACCTCCAATGTTGAGTTCTACCCCGAATAAGAAATTTGCATATTTTTCTACATAGATTAAGTAAGAATCTTGTCGAGTAGACATCTTAAACCTCCTTTACTTTTTATGAAACTACCCCACAATAAGGTCATGTGGTGGATAATTTTATATATGACATATTGTCGTATATACCGCCCTATGAATGATGCTATATTTCAGTATCACCTCCTTTGTTTAGGATGATAGGAAGAGCACCTGCTTTAAAGTCAAATGTGGTTTGGTGAAAATACGGGTGAATAAAAAAACGAGGGCAGCACATCTTTTTTTTCTTTTACTACCCTCCAAATGTTATTGTAAGGAATGTCAAAAATTTGTCAAGAGAAAAATGACATTTTTCAGAAAAATTTTCTATGTTAACTTCACCCGGCCCCAATCAATAGATCCCAAAGTTTTTTCAAACATAAGGAAATAAAAATAAATCTGTGGAAATCTGCGTCCTGTTAGAATGTTTTCGAATAGATAATATGTTCCATAGAAAAAAAGGGCGGGTTAAAACCCGCCCTTTGCTGTTGGTAACTTATCGCAATAATATCAGTTTCTTTGTGCAGTGGAAATCGTCAGTTTCACCTTTTTTTTCTTTATCATTTCTTCCATCCCAGTATATCATATAGTGACCTGTTGAAACTGTTTCGTTTGCCAGAGTCACAGAGTCAAGCACCGTCCCCGAATCCCTGTATTATGTCCCCTGAATTCTTCTTATTTCCTTCCAATTAATTAGATCTAAGCATATTCTCGACCATGATTCAAGGTCTTCGCGTCTTAATTTGATCTCATCAATTCCAAGAAATTCACAACGCTCTATCTCGGCATCTCTAATCGATATAGTTCTATCATTAAGATCAATTAGATTTACTATACCAAAATGGACACTTCCAACTTCATTCGAGTCATCATTAATAAGGGCAATATGAGAAATATTATAGGGCCCTGATAGATAAAATTCTTCAGAGAGCTCTCGTTTAAGAGCACACATAAGAATCCTTTCCCATTCACTTAAATTGGGTGCGTCTTCAGGATTAATATGTCCACCCACGCCGATTGAAGCCTTTCTTTGCAATCTAATATCCGCCTTCTTGCTGCGGCGATAGAATAGTATTTGATCTTTATATGCTAATATTGAATATGGTATTATTTGCTTATGCAATGGATCTTTTTCTGTTTGATCACGATCAATAAAAACCAAGTTATTTGGATCTTTGAAAATTGCCAAGTATTTACTTACCTCAAAAGATATCCCATTGAAATATCCAACCTGTTCAAGCAATTCTCTTCTAAAAACCAGAACTTTTTCCATACCTAGTTCATCAGAATGTCAATTTTGTCAATCCCCAACCCCAATCAACGTTTTCTTGCGTTTATTTCTTCCCAAAGAGTTCTTATCTTCTTTTGAGAGTTCTGGGGACACAATACTTATTTTTTCTCATTCGGATTTCTTAATTTCTTTGGCCCGGGTTTCTGCGGTCTTAATATGCGGCCAAGTTCCCTCTCGATGGTTTTGATGAAATCTTCGCTCCCCAGAGGACGGCAAGTCCGCATGTGCCTGCGAAGCATCTCCATCTCTGCATCACTTATGCCCGTATTGAGAAAGCCTCGCCAGTCTCCAACGATCTCTAACATCGGTTTTACCTTGACCAGTAAGTCATCCCTACCTTGGATATAGGCCGACGCACTTGACCACGGGTATGCCCAAGCGACTTTTACCAAGCCCGCTCGAACTGGATTAAGCTCTATGTATCGCACTGCAGCCAGTAGATGCTTCTCGTCTAAGGGATATGAGGCAAATCTTCCTTGCCACAGATAACCCCTCCAGTTCTCTCTGAAGTTAATCATCCGCGTGTAACGCCGATGCGCCTCACCAATGGCGCGGGATAGGTTCTCCTTTGTTTCTGGCACAGATATCAGATGCACATGATTAGGCATCAGACAATAAGCCCACACCGCAACTTGCCGCCTGCCACACCATTCCGCCATCAGCTTTAAGTAGTTCCGATAGTCTTCGTCCTTGAAGAATACTGGCTGCCGTCGATTTCCTCGCTGCGTGATGTGGTGAGGAATACCGGGTGCTACAACTCTTGCCAGCCGCGCCATATTACCATCATACCTAAAATGGGGCGAATGTCAATAGTTATGTATTGTGTCCCCCGAATTTCTTATAAGCACCATCCCCGAATTCACCCAAAATATGTATTGACATTTTTAAAATAGTATGATATGTTTTTAGTAACATGTATAAAGAATTTCATCTATAATAAAATTAACAAAAAGAAATATAGAGAGTTAAAATGAACAAAAGAAAAGGACTTGAAGAAATAGAAAGGATACTAAAAGAGAACAAGCCTCTATTAGCAGAAAAATTTAAGATAAAAGAAATTGGCATCTTTGGCTCGAGGGTAAGAAGGGAGGAAAGAAAGAAAAGTGATGTGGATATATTGGTCGAGTTTTACGAAGTGATAAGCCTTTTGGATTTTGTAGCATTAGAAAGAGAAATTTCTGAACTTATAGGAGAAAAAGTTGACTTGGTTATGAAGAGCGCCTTAAAACCAAGAATTGGCAAAAGTATTTTAAGAGAAGTGATGTATATATGAAAAAGCGGCAATTCGGAGATTACATCCAAGACATACTTGATTCTATAAATGCTATGGAAGACCGCAACCCAGCATATTCCGGAAATCAAGACCCTGATTCAAAAGGTATTTGAGGATACAGAAAAAAAATAGAGCAGGCGGTCTGTGCAAATCTCGTGGTTGCCTGTTAGTAACTTATCGCAATAATATCAGGTTCTTTGTGCAGTGGAAATCGTCAGTTT